>JAUSTR010000015.1 GCA_030812955.1 Bacillus alveayuensis | reverse complement strand
GCAGGACCGAAGCGACACAAGGGGCTAGGCGCTGGAGCTGGACAATAGCGGAAGCGTATTTCAGTGAATGACGCGTTATCTAGTTTTGAGAGAACAATTTATTTATTCATTGTCTCTCAATGTTGATGAAACATGAACATCTCAACCTTTCGAGGGGCCGATCATTGTCTGGTGGCGATAGTGAAGAGGACACACCCGTTCCCATACCGAACACGGAAGTTAAGCTCTTCAGCGCCGATGGTAGTTGGGGATTTCCCTTGCGAGAGTAGGACGCTGCCAGGCAATAGGATAAAGAGTAGTGAAGAAGCTACTCTTTTTTTGTTATGTAAAAAAGATGAAGGTAGAATGATATGTTAACCGAAAAGTCCCCCCCTCTCTAAGCAAAGGGTAAGTAGGAGAGGTTCATTTACAAATTTTAAAATTACCCTGTTAGTAAATAACTTTAACCATTTTACACACCCGATAGCTAATGATCATCATCCCGAGTTTTGGGAGGAGCGAGAAGGTCAAGGAATTAAGCGAGCGAAGGTTGGGTTTACGTTCAGCGGGCACATAAAGATTTAACTAATGTGATTCTTTAAAGACAGACACGAACATGTTCAAATTTTCATAGTATTTTAGGGGAAAATAATTCATGTCAAAATATTGTATACAATTCTTAACTTTTGGAAAAACTGGATGATGGAGGTGGAGATCAAATGAATTCCGGAGAAGATCATAGCTTAACAGGGGAATTTTGTGTTATATGTAATAAACAAAAGGAAAAAGGGATCCATCTTTACACCAGTTTTATATGTACAGAATGTGAACAAGAGATGATTCATACGAATACAAACGAACCAAAGTATCAATATTATATAAAAAAGCTAAGAAGAGTGAAAAAAACACAAATATACTCTTAGTTATAAGCTTGGTTTTTCATTAGAAATACCAAGTTTTATTTTTTGTTTTGAAGAATGAATTGATATAATAAGTGAGAATAAGAATAAAAAAGGACGATGAATGTGAACGATTTATACACCCCATTATTTGATGCTTTAGTAGAGCATCATCAGATTCAACCTTTATCATTTCATGTACCTGGACATAAATACGGTACTTTTTTTTATGAAAAGGGCTTTTCCTTCTTTCAGGAAGTACTAAAGCTTGATGTGACAGAATTAACGAATTTAGATGATTTACATGCCCCTGAAGGAGTTATCATGGAAGCCCAACAGTTAGCGGCTACCTTGTATGGAGCTAAGTCTACTTATTTTTTAGTTAATGGTTCATCGGTTGGAAATTTGGCGATGATCCTTTCATGTTGTCAAGAGGCTGATTATGTACTTGTTCAACGAAATTGTCATAAATCCATTATTCATGGGATTCAGTTAGCTGGGGCAATACCTGTATTTTTAGCACCACAATTTGATGATGAATTACATGTCCCATCTTATGTTTCGATAAATACAATTCAGGAAGCAATTGAACAGTATCCTAATGCTAAAGCATTAATTTTGACAAACCCGAATTATTACGGGTTGTCCTATACGAAGCTTAAAGACGTCATTGCCTTAGCACATATCTATAACATTCCAGTACTTGTCGATGAAGCGCATGGAGCTCATTTTATTGCAAGTTCTTTTTTTCCGACTTCAGCGGTGGAATTGGGGGCAGATATTGTTATTCATTCAGTACATAAAACGTTACCGGCATTAACGATGGGATCTTATTTGCATTTTAATAGCAGCTTGATCCATGAAGAAAAAGTAAAACAATACTTAAGAATGCTCCAAACGAGCAGTCCTTCTTACTTAATCATGGCTTCACTTGATTTAGCGAGAGCCTATGTTCAAAAGCTGCAAGGAAAAGAAAAGGAAATACAAAAAGGCATCACATTTATTGTTGAAATGTTTGAGCAACTACATGGTATTCGACTAGTAAAAACGAAAAATGGTGATGCATTACAAGACCCACTAAAGCTTACCATACAATCAACAAATGGATTAACAGGATATGAGCTTCAACAAGTATTTGAAACATCAGCGATTTTTCCTGAGTTAGCTGATCCGTTTAATGTTTTGCTTATTTTACCATTAACGACCGAATGGAAAATACCAGAACATTTAACCAACTTGCAAGAAATTTTAAAGATGATGAATAAGCAGAGTAAGAAGGGGAAAAATCAAATTCCACCAATTTTTTATGAGACACGGCCAGTAAGCCGTTTACCTGTTTCTTATAAAGAATTAAACAAGTATTCGAAAACGTACGTTCCATTTGAACAAGCAATCGGAAAATTAAGTGCGGAAATGATTATCCCATATCCACCAGGAATACCTTTATTAATGAACGGTGAGCGCATTGAAAAAGAACATATTGAACAAATACAAGTACTTGTTGGTATGAAGGCAAAAATACAGGGTGGAGATCGTTTAAAAGATAAATATATTAAGATTTATGGATAAAGGGGATCGTTTATGAAAGGCAAAGGTTTATTTATTACGTTTGAAGGACCGGAAGGAGCAGGAAAAACGACTGTATTATCAAAATTAGTAAAAGAATTAGAAGAAAATGGGATAAATGTTGTTTCAACAAGAGAGCCAGGAGGAATTGTTATTTCTGAAAAGATTCGTCATATTATTTTGAATAAAGAGCATACGATGATGGATCCTAGAACAGAAGCATTATTATATGCCGCGGCAAGGAGACAACATTTAGTGGAAAAAGTGATTCCGGCATTAAATGAGAATAAAATCGTTTTATGTGATCGCTTTATTGATAGTTCTCTTGCCTATCAAGGTTTTGCTCGTGAAATTGGTATTGAGGAAGTGCTTCAAATCAATGAATTTGCCATTAACGGTATGATGCCAGATTTAACATTATACTTAGATATTTTACCAGAAAGGGGTTTGGAGAGAATATCAAAAAATAAAGAGAGAGAAATGAATCGACTTGATTTAGAACATATCGAGTTTCATAAGAAAGTTTATGAGGGATATCAACAAGTAATTAAACGATTTCCAGAGCGTATTCACGTTATTAAGGCTGATCAACCGATTGATCAAGTTTTCGAAAAAGTTAAAGCAGTGCTAAAACCGTATTTACAAAGAATGGTGTAGCTATTAAAAGCTTGATATAATGGGAGATAATAAACAAATGGAATGCCTATTATCTTTATGCTACCATTGTTGTACCGTGTTACAATATAAAGGAGTCTTTCCATATAAAGTTCTATGCATTTCATTGATTTTAAGGTGAGCCATGATGAAAATTAATGAACATTTACGAACTTATATAACAAAACGTGAAATAGGACAAAATGTGCTACCAACAGACTCTCATTCGTTTCAAGAGCTTATCCAAAAACAAGAGTCCAAATTATATTTGGATCAATTGAATCGATTGATGGCGGAACTAGATGAGGCTGGGAGCCGTTTAAGTAAATCGAGAAACTTTCAAGACTTGTCTAAATTTAAAAGTATTGTGAAAAGGTTTATTCGGCAAGCAGTGGATTACGGTATGTCATTGAAAGAATCAAATAGCTGGGATTTTAATGGGAATAAAAGAACTTTTAAAATCATTGAAGAAATTGATCAAAAATTACTTGCGTTAACAGATGATATTCTAGCAAAAGAAAAAGAAGGCGTGGATATATTAGGAAAAATTGGGGAAATAAAAGGGCTGCTGATTAACCTGTACACATAAGTGAGTGATGTAAATGATATCTTGGAAGCAATTAGAGAAGTATCAGCCTAGAGTATTAAAGACTCTACAAAATACAATTCAAAAAAACAGGCTAGCCCATGCCTATTTATTTGAGGGAAAAAGAGGCACTGGAAAAAAGGGTACAGCGTTATTATTAGCAAGAAGCTATTTTTGTGAGAATTTGTTAGATGGTTATCAACCCTGTGAGCAATGTAAAAACTGTAAAAGAATTCGAAGCGGCAATCATCCAGATGTTCATATCGTTGAACCAGATGGGCTTTCGATTAAAAAATGGCAAATTCAAGCTTTACAAGAGGAATTTGCAAAAACAGGTGTTGAATCAAACCGAAAATTGTATATTATTTCCCATTGTGACAAGATGACGGCAAATGCTGCTAACAGTTTATTGAAATTTTTAGAAGAACCAACGAAAGGGACAATGGCTATTTTACTAACAGAACAAATACAACAAATTTTAAGAACGATCTTATCTAGATGTCAAATTCTTTCCTTTCAACCTCTATCCCCAAAAGCTATTCAAGAAGAACTAGAGAAAAAAGGGGTACCAAGTCATATAGCTGCCCTTGCAAGTCATTTAACGAATCATGTTGAGGAAGCTCAACGTTTGTGCGAGGATACTTGGTTTGCGGAAGCTAGAACATTAGTGATAAAATTATATGAAATATTAAATTCTCGTCAAAATAAAGCTTTACTTTATATTCATAACCAGTGGATGCCTTTTTTTGATCATAAAGAAAAACTTGAAAATGGATTAGATTTATTACTCTTTCTATATAAAGATCTTATTTCCATACAAACAGGTCTTGAAAACAATGTGATTTATCGAGATTTATTGTCAATGTTAAAACAACATGCACTTCAATTAAGTCAGCGTGCTGTTTTAAACCATGTTGTGTCCATAATGGAAGCCAAAAAACGGCTAAATGCAAATGTTCATCCACAGCTTTTAATGGAGCAGCTGGTGTTAACATTGCAGGAGGGATAAGCTTGTATGATGTTGTAGGAGTCCGTTTTAAGAAAGCGGGTAAAATATATTATTTTGATCCAAATGGATTTAATATAAATAAAGATGATTGTGTCATTGTCGAAACGATTCGGGGAATCGAATATGGTCAAGTAGTAGTTGGAAAAAAACAGGTTGATGAACATGATGTTGTATTACCGCTAAAAAAAGTGATTCGTGTTGCTGATGAAAAAGATCGAATGATTGTACAGGAAAATCAGGAAGCAGCGAAAGAAGCTTTTGATATTTGTGTAAAAAAGGTTGAAGAGCACGGTCTTGAAATGAAGCTAGTAGATGTTGAATATACGTTTGATCGTAATAAGGTCATCTTTTATTTTACGGCAGATGGGCGTGTCGATTTTCGTGAACTTGTAAAAGATTTAGCAGCGATTTTTAAAACAAGAATTGAGCTCAGACAAATTGGCGTTCGTGATGAAGCGAAAATGCTAGGTGGAATCGGACCATGTGGACGAATGTTGTGCTGTTCAACATTCCTCGGGGATTTTGAGCCTGTCTCCATCAAGATGGCAAAGGATCAAAATTTATCTTTAAATCCGACGAAAATTTCAGGATTATGTGGAAGACTAATGTGTTGTTTGAAGTATGAAAATGATGAATATGAAACGGCAAAAGAGCAGCTTCCTGATATTGGTGAAATGATTGATACGCCGAATGGAAAGGGAAAAGTAGTCGGGTTAAATATTTTGGAACGTGTTTTACAAGTTGAATTAGTTAGTCGAGATCGCGTTGTCGAATATACGTGGGACGAATTAATGAGTGAAGAGGCTGTACAGATGCAATCCACAGATTAGAGGTGGAATCAAGGTGGATAAGAAAGAAATTTTTGAGTCAGTAACAAGCTTGGAAGGACAAATTGGCTCCTTGTACCGTCAGTTAGGAGAGCTAAAGCAGCATATTGGGGAGCTCATTGAGGAAAATCAACATTTAAAAATGGAAAACGAGCATTTACGACGCAGACTATACCCTGATGAAAAAAACGCAAGAAACGAACAAAAAGCAGCGATCAAGAAGGAAAAAAAAGAAGATAAACAGTCATATGTGGATATTGGAGAAGGGTACGACAATTTAGCGAGACTGTATCAAGAAGGCTTTCATATTTGTAATCTCCATTATGGCAGTGTAAGAAAAGATGGTGATTGTTTATTTTGCTTATCTTTTTTAAATAAGAAATAAATCGTATGCTTTTTGGTTTCTTGATTCTTATTTGGGAGTAATATTAAGATTTGGACTAGGCCTTTCCATATGCGGAAGGCTTTTCTTATGGCAAAGGAATGATAAAATTGAACACTGTTTATTACTTGGAGGTTTCAAAGTCACGTCTAGCTCCGGGCGTTAGCGGCGATCAAGACGATCCCCTACATTGTAAGGTTATAATAAGAAAAGGCTGTTTTCTAAAACTTTGTAGTTTTTCGACTGTCCATGAACCGAACAAAGCACGTGGTCGGACAAATTAGTTTGTCCGACAATCGATTTTTGTTCGGTTCAAGTCACGCTGCACGCATGACATAGCAAGCGCATCGCTTGCCTGACAGTCGAAAAGTAATAGTAAAGCAACAATCCTTTAGAAAAGAGCCTAAGAAAAAGAGTATTTTAAGTAGAAAGGAATAAAAGGATGGTTCAGTTACGAAATGACGAAAGGCTTGATTATTTACTAGCTGAGGATTTACGTATTATTCAAAGTCCATCGGTATTTGCCTTTTCATTAGATGCTGTTCTTCTTTCGAAATTTGTTTATTTGCCTATACAAAAAGGGAACATCATTGATTTATGTACGGGAAACGGTGTCATCCCTTTTTTATTAAGTACTCGGACAAAAGGGTTTATTACAGGTGTCGAAATTCAAGAGCGATTATTTGATATGGCAAAGAGAAGCGCACAATATAATCGTTTAGATGACCGGATTCGTTTTATTCATGGTGATATTAAAGATATGCCGAAAAAATTAGGATATGGCAAATTTGACGTTGTCACATGTAATCCTCCATACTTTAAAACACTAGGTAAAGAAATTAACATGAATGAGCACTTTGCTATTGCTAGACATGAAATTTATTGTACGTTGGAGGATGTTGTCCGGGTAAGCAGTCAACTTGTAAGACCTGGCGGAAAAGTCGCATTTGTTCATAGACCTAACCGTTTTGTAGAAATTGTCGAGTTGATGAGACAGTATCGGATTGAACCGAAAAAGATTCGTTTTGTGTATCCGAAGTTAGGGAAAGAGGCAAATACATTATTAATTGAAGGAACAAAAGATGGTAGCCCTGATTTAAAAATACTTCCTCCACTCATTGTTTATAATGAACATAATGAATATACAAAAGAGGTTCGTGAAATCTTGTATGGAACAAAGTAAACATTTCTTTTACGTAGTAGAGTGTTGTGATGGAAGCTATTATGCAGGATACACAAATCATTTAGAACGTCGTCTTCACATGCACAATGAGGGAAAAGGGGCAAAATATACAAGAGCAAGAAGACCTGTTAAATTGATTTTCTATAAATGTTTTGACACGAAACAGGAAGCGATGAAAGCTGAATATTATTTTAAAAAATTATCTAGAAAAAATAAAGAGCGTTATATTATGGGTGGTGAGTAATTGATCATGCAACTGCAAAAAAGTTTTTTTCATCGTGAGGATGAAGGAGTTCTTTATCTTGTTCCAACCCCCATCGGAAATTTAGAAGATATGACCTTTCGTGCTGTTCGCATATTAAAAGAGTGTGATATCATTGCTGCTGAAGATACAAGGCAGACGAAAAAACTTTGCCATTACTTTGAAATCAATACACCGATAATTAGTTACCATGAACATAATAAGGAGCACAGTGGATCTAAAATATTAAAACGATTGCAATCTGGACAAAAAGTAGCACTAGTTAGTGATGCAGGGATGCCTACCATTTCCGACCCAGGGAGTGAATTAGTAAAACAGGTGATTGAGGAAGGGTTTCACGTGATTCCTTTACCAGGTGCTAATGCTGCTTTAACAGCATTAATTGCTTCTGGTATAGATCCAAATCCGTTTTACTTTTATGGATTTTTGAATCGTCAAAAAAAAGAAAAGAAAAAGCAGCTAGAAGTATTAAAGCATCGTTCAGAAACGGTTATTTTATATGAATCTCCACATAGACTGAAAGAAACACTTGAACTGTTGCATGAAATTTTTGGAAACCGATATATCGTTCTTTGTCGTGAATTGACAAAAAAGTACGAGGAATTTATAAGAGGTACGATTTCTGAGTGCATCGCTTGGGTGAATGAACATGAAATGAAAGGGGAATTTTGCATAATTATTGAGGGCAGCAAAGAAAATGATTTAAATCAAAGAGAAAATCATTGGTGGAGTGAGCTGACAATCATTGAACATATAGAAAATTATATGGAAAAAGGCTTTACTTCAAAGGATGCTATCAAACAAGTAGCGAAAGATCGAAATGTTTCAAAACGAGAAATTTATCAAGCCTATCATATAGATAAGGAACAATAGCAGTCCATCAGCCATAGCTAATTGATGATTTTTACGTATATATTCTTTTTAAATAGCTGTTTTCGTAAACTTTGTTGCTTTTCGACTGGCCATGAGCCAAACAAAGCACGTGATCGGACAAATTATATTTGTCCGATCATCGACTTTTGTTCGGTTCACGTCACGCTAGAGCGTGACATAGCAAGCGTATCGCTTTCCTGATAGTCGAAAAGCTATCGTATAGTAAAGCAACAATCTTTTAGAAAAGAGCCTTTTAAATATGAGCTGGGTCTCGGTTAGACCAGCTCATTTATATTTAAAGAGTTTATGGAGAATCTCACAACTTAATGTGAAGGGTAGATGAGAGAGGTTTAGAAATAAAAAAAAGTCCCTATATTTGGGACGTATCCATTCATTCATTTTGCCGTTATTATTTAGTAGTTTCTAAATAATTTTGGATTTCTTTTAAGACTTGTTCAGCACCTTCACGACTTAAAATAATTTTTCCATCAGCAAGCTTTAAATTGTCATCAGATACTTCGCCTGTAACTTGGCAAGTCATATTTGGTTTGTATTTTTTTAAGATGATATGCTCGTCGTCTACATAAATTTCAAGAGCGTCCTTTTCAGCAATTCCTAATGTACGGCGAAGCTCGATCGGAATCACCACTCGACCTAATTCATCGACTTTACGAACAATACCAGTTGATTTCATTTATACATTTCTCCTCTCAAAAAAACTTTTAATATTTATTATTATTTTCGTCATGTTTCGACAAAAATCGCTTTCAATAAATAGAATAACAATATTTCCAATAAACGTCAATCATTTTATATTGAAAACTTTGTAAAAAAGAGGAGAAATTATGAAAGTTTAAGTTTTTCAAAGTAGAAGATGAATGCGTTCGTATTTTTATGTTAAAAATTCACTAAAAAGGAAATAAATGATTATCGATGATATAGCTTTTTTCAAAATGATTAGTTGAGTTTACAGAAAAACATGTCTGATTAACTTCCATATTGTAAATTATCATGTATAATTTCTTGATAAAAAAGACTATGATGGTATCATAGAGTATGTAAAGAAGTTGTTCGAATTAATCGCTCTCGTCCTTTAGGGCGAGAGCTTTTGTGCTATTTTGTTCAAGTAGGGAGGTTATTTTATGGAAAGTCAAAAAAATACATTCTATATTACCACCCCGATTTATTATCCTAGTGGGAAATTACATATTGGACATGCTTATACTACCGTTGCTGGAGATGCAATGGCTAGATATAAGCGGTTACGAGGCTTTGATGTCATGTACTTAACAGGCACTGATGAGCATGGACAAAAAATTCAGAGAAAAGCAGAAGAAAAAGGAGTAACACCGCAACAATATGTCGATGAGATTGTAGCGGGGATTAAAGAATTGTGGAAAAAGCTTGACATTTCGTACGATGATTTCATTCGTACGACAGAAGAGCGGCATAAAAAAGTGGCTGCTAAGATTTTTGATCGATTAGTACAACAAGGCGATATTTATTTAGATGAGTATGAAGGGTGGTATTGTACACCTTGTGAATCATTTTTTACGGAGCGTCAATTAGTAGAAGGAAATTGCCCAGATTGCGGGAGACCGGTAGAGAAAGTAAAAGAAGAATCTTATTTCTTTAAAATGAGTAAGTATGTCGATCGTTTGCTAAAGTTTTATGAAGAAAATCCAGAGTTTATTCAGCCAGAATCTCGTAAAAATGAGATGATCAACAATTTCATTAAACCAGGATTAGAAGATTTGGCCGTATCTCGTACAACATTTGATTGGGGAATTAAAGTACCAGGTGATCCAAAGCATGTCATATATGTTTGGATTGATGCCTTATCGAATTACATTACCGCTTTAGGTTATGGTACTGAAAATGATGAAAAGTTTAATAAATATTGGCCAGCTGATGTACATCTTGTTGGAAAAGAAATCGTTCGCTTCCATACTATTTATTGGCCAATTATGCTTATGGCCCTTGACTTACCTTTACCAAAAAAAGTTTTTGCACACGGTTGGTTGCTCATGAAAGATGGTAAAATGTCAAAATCGAAAGGGAATGTCGTTGACCCTGTAACATTAATTGATCGATACGGTTTAGATGCTTTACGATACTATCTACTTCGAGAAGTACCATTTGGTTCAGATGGAGTATTTACTCCAGAGGGATTCATTGAACGTATTAATTTTGATTTAGCGAATGATTTAGGAAACTTATTAAACCGGACTGTTGCCATGATTCAAAAATATTTTGGCGGAACCGTAACAAAAGATATGATAGAGCCTACAAAATTTGATGAAGAATTAAAAGCTTTTCGTGAAGAGACCATTCAAAAATATGTAGAAGCAATGGAAAATATGGAATTTTCCATTTCATTATCAACTTTGTGGCAATTTATTAGCCGCACTAATAAATATATTGATGAAACACAGCCGTGGATATTAGCTAAAGAAGAAATGAAACGTGGTCAGTTGGCTTCCGTCATGTACCATTTGTCCGAATCACTCCGGCATATTGCTGTATTATTAACACCATTTTTAACTAGAACACCTGAAAAGATTTTTGAACAGCTAGGGATTACGGATGAGTCGTTAAAGGATTGGAATTCTATTCAACCTTTTGGACAATTAGAGACTATTCAAGTGAAAAAAGGAGAGCCAATTTTTCCACGATTAGATATTGAAGTAGAAGTGAAATATATTAAAGAGCAAATGCAAGGAACTGAGAAAAAAGAAGAGAAGCAAGAGGAAGTTAATGAAGCAAAAGAAGAAATTTCGATTGATGATTTTATGAAAGTTGATATGCGAGTAGCAGAGGTTTTACATGCAGAACCCGTGAAAAAAGCTGATCGGTTATTGAAGCTAAAGCTTGATTTAGGGAATAATGAAAAACGCCAAGTCGTATCAGGCATTGCTCAATTTTATAAGCCTGAGGAGCTGATTGGGAAAAAAGTAATATGTGTCACAAACTTAAAGCCTGTCAAATTGCGTGGTGAATTGTCACAAGGAATGATTTTAGCCGGCGAAGAAAATGGAAAATTGTCGCTTGCTACTGTCGATTCAAGTCTACCGAACGGGACAAAAATAAAATAATTTTCTTGAAGGAAAGAGGTGTTTCACGTGAAACAGTAGGTTTACATCTCTTTCCTTTTTGTCGAAAAAGTGTTTGAGCAACAAAAAGAAAGGATGTCGAATTATGCTTTTTGATACCCATGCCCATTTAAATGCTGTTCAATATGAACAAGACTTAGAAGAAGTGATCCAAAGAGCAAAAGATGAAGGGGTTTCCCATATTGTTGTCGTAGGATTTGATCGTCCAACAATTAAACGAGCCATGGAGCTGACGGAAAGCTATGATTTTATTTATGCAGCGGTAGGCTGGCATCCGGTTGATGCCATTGATATGACAGATGAAGATTTAGCTTGGATTAAAGAGTTAGCAAGTCATCCGAAAGTAGTAGCATTAGGGGAAATGGGGCTAGATTATTATTGGGATAAATCTCCAAAAGAAGTACAAAAGGAAGTTTTTCGTAAACAAATTGCCTTAGCGAAAGAAGTCAAACTTCCCATCATTATTCATAACCGTGAAGCTACGGCTGACATTCTCGAAATTTTAAAAGAAGAAAACGCTCATGAAGTTGGCGGCATCATGCATTGTTTTTCAGGTAGTTTAGAGGTTGCAAGGCAATGTATGGATATGAACTTCTACATATCTTTTGGTGGACCTGTTACGTTTAAAAATGCTAAAAAGCCAAAAGAGGTGGCAGCTGCCATTCCGTTAGAATATTTGCTCATTGAAACGGATTGCCCTTATTTAACACCACATCCTTTTCGTGGAAAACGAAATGAACCTAGTTATGTTAAGTATGTAGCAGAAAAGATAGCGGAATTAAGAGAACTTACTTTTGAAGAAGTTGCCCACATTACGACTGAAAATGCCAAAAAAATATTCAGCATTTCTCGATAAAATACGCTACCGTAATTTTGAAAAGCTTCACTTGATTTTTGATGATTCAAAAAATTTCTACACGCCTCCTTTTTTTTTGAATAAACTTGTCGAGAACTATTGCTTCCCTTTTTGTTATATTTTAAGGATAATAGAGACTAAAAGTGTGGGAGGGTTGACAGGTTCCTTAGAAGTCTATATAATCTCACGGGAGGAGAAGGAGGCGTTTTTGTGATTGAAAACATGCAAAAACTGTTAAAAAACATGACGAGGAAAAATAAAGTGATCCTCTCCGCTGTTGGTGTATGTCTTTTAGGGACAGGAACTGCATATGGGACATATGAAGCAACAAAAGAAACCGTTACAGTGAATATAAATGGCAAAACAGAAAACATTCGAACACATGCTGATACTATTCAAGATTTATTCAATGATTTAGAATTAGATATTCGAGATGAAGATTACATTTCCCCATCTAAAAATGCAAAAATACAAGACAATATGAAGATTATGTATAAGTCAGCAATTCCTGTTCAACTAACGATTAATGATGAGCGAAGGACCATTTGGACAACAGCTCAAACAGTGGAAGAATTACTTTCAAAAGAAAATATAACGACAAGTGAACATGATGTGATTAAGCCATCATTGAACACTAAAATTACGAAAAATATGAAGCTGAATATTCAAGAAGCCGTACCGATCACTTTAAAGGTTGGAAGCACAGAAAAACAAGTTTGGTCCACTTCGACTACCGTCGCTGACTTTTTAAAAGAGCAAAACATTACACTTAATGAATTAGATAAAGTCGAGCCTGATTTATCGCAAAAGCTAAAGGAAAATGATCAAGTTATGGTAACTAGGGTAGAAAAAGTCACCGATGTAGTGGAAGAGCCAGTAGCATTCCAGGTTGTACAACAAAAGGATAAAAATCTAGAAAAGGGGCAGCAAAAAGTCATTCAAAATGGAGAAAAAGGTATGGTTAAAAAACATTATGAAGTCATATTAGAAAACGGAAAAGAAGTTGCACGTAAATTAATTAAATCTGAGACGGAAAAAGAAAGTGTTGACAAAATTGTTGCCGTGGGAACAAAAGCTCCACAGCAATCGACAACAGTATCACGTGGAACTACATCAACAGCAAAGGAATTTTATGTTGTCGCAACTGCTTATACAGGATCTTGTAATGGTTGTTCTGGCAAAACGTCAACTGGCTTTAATTTAAAAGCAAATCCTGACGCTAAAGTTATAGCTGTTGATCCAAATGTCATTCCACTTGGATCTAAGGTTTATGTTGAAGGTTATGGGTATGCCATTGCCGCTGACACAGGTTCGAAAATAAAAGGAAAACGTATCGATGTTTTCTTCCCTAACGCTTCTTCTGCTTATCGTTGGGGACGAAAACAAGTAAAGGTGAGAGTGTTAAAATAAGTAGCAGAGGGTTGTTTTTACCCTCTGTTTTTTACGTTATAATGAAAAATCATTGGTCTTTTCGTTATAAATAGACGACAAATGTTACAAAAAGGTTTCAGTTTTTGGAGGAAAAAAATGAAAAAAATAAAAGAAGTCATTGTTGTGGAAGGAAAAGATGATACGGTTGCAATTAAAAAAGCGGTTGATGCGGATACGATCGAAACAAATGGATCTGCGATTAGTGAGGCAACAATTGAACAAATTCGCCTTGCTCAAGAAAAAAGAGGAGTGATCATTTTTACAGACCCTGACTTTCCAGGTGAAAAAATTCGTAAAACAATATCTGAAAAGGTACCAGGATGTAAACATGCATTTTTGCAACAAAATGAGGCAAAAGCGAAAAATGGAAAGGGGATAGGCGTCGAGCATGCATCAATACATGCTATTCGAAAAGCGTTAGAGAGCGTAAAAGAAGAGATGGCAGAATTCCCTATTCAAATAGAATATCATGAACTGATTGAGGCTGGATTAATTGGAGGAACACTAGCTAAAAGGCGGAGGGAACGCCTCGGCCAATTATTAAAAATTGGCTACACAAATGGAAAACAGCTGCAAAAACGCTTACGAATGTTTCAAATAACAAGGGCAGCCTTTTACGAAGCATTAGAGGTTATGATACAGGAGGAACATTCTCATGAGTAAAGAGATCGCCACACCAATGAAAACAAAAGAAATCCTTCAGAAATATGGATTTTCATTCAAAAAAAGCTTAGGGCAAAATTTTTTAATTGATGTAAATATTCTTCACCGTATTGTAGAACGTGCGAATATTACAAATGAGACAGGGGTTATTGAAATAGGTCCTGGAATTGGTGCACTGACAGAACAGCTTGCGAAAAAAGCGAAAAAGGTAGTGGCATTTGAAATAGATGGTCGACTTATTCCCATCTTAGATGAAACCCTTGCTCAATATGAAAATGTATGGATCATTCACCAAGATGTATTAAAGGCTGATTTACAAGAAATAGTTCATAAGTATTTTAAAGATTGTAAAGAAATAATGGTTGTTGCAAATTTACCATATTATGTAACGACACCTATTATGATGAAATTGTTGGAAGAAAAGCTTCCGTTGAAAGGGATTGTCGTCATGCTACAAAAAGAAGTGGCTGAAAGAATGTCCGCAAATCCTTCGACAAAAGATTACGGCTCTTTAACAATCGCTGTTCAATATTATACAGATGCGAAAATTGTCATGACTGTACCGAAAACCGTTTTTGTTCCACAGCCAAATGTAGACTCAGCGGTAATTCGTTTACAATTACGAAACAAGCCTCTTATTCAAGTGGAAAATGAATCGTTTTTCTTCCAAGTTGTTCGTGCTAGTTTTGCTCAGAGAAGAAAAACATTACTGAACAATTTGCAGAACAACTTGCCTAACGGAAAGAATAGAAAACAACAAATAATCGAAACTCTAGAAGATGTTGGGATTGACCCGAAGAGGCGTGGGGAATCGTTAACCATTCAAGAGTTTGCTTTATTAAGCAACGCATTATATAAATATTTCCAATAGCAACAGCTGCATTTTAATGCGGCTGTTTTTGATTGAGCTGAATTAGGGATATCGAGGGAACAGATTTCATGGACTTATGCACCTTTTCAAAAACATTTCATACGCTAAAGAAGAAAATATCTTTTTTCCATAAGGTTATTTGAACAGCGGTTTTTAGAAAATTCCCTTTTGTGGAGTGAATCATATGGAAATAAAACTAGGAACCATTGTTGCACGAAAGTCATATAAATGTGATATATTATTTCGAGTTGTGGAAATAAAAAAGGGGAAAAACGGAAATTTAACAGCTATTTTAAGCGGTCAAGAAATGCGCTTAATGGCAGATGCACCATACGAAGATTTAGTTGTTGTAGATAAACAAGAAATTAACAGTAGGGCAAAAATAGAACATGAGAAATTAGAGCAGTCTCTTTTTCTTTTAAAGCAAGACCATCAGTTATCACGTGAAAAACAGGAATATTACTCATCATCCGCTTATAGCTTTCCAGACGAACTTTTTCATATTCCAGGACGTGTGCTCCATATTGATGGAGATTCATTATATTTACAAAAATGTTTAGCTCTTTATGACAAAATTGGTGTTCCGGTTTATGGTGTTTATTGTAAAGAGGATGAAATGCCGGAACGAGTCATGGATCTGCTTGAAAAGTATCGGCCTGATATATTAGTTATTACAGGCCATGATGCCTATTCTAAACATAAAGGGAAAATTTCAGATATTAATGCATACCGCCATTCTAAACACTTTGTGAAAACCGTACGAAATGCTAGAAGGAAGGTTCCGAATTTAGACCAGCTTGTCATTTTTGCTGGTGCTTGCCAGTCGCATTTTGAATCACTCATCCGTGCTGGTGCAAACTTTGCTAGTTCTCCATCCCGAGTGAATATTCATGCATTAGATCCCGTATATATTGTTGCGAAGATTAGCTTTACTCCATTTGTGGAAAGTATCAATGTTTGGGAGGTTTTACGCAATACATTGTCGAGAGAAAAAGGATTAGGCGGAATTGAAACAAGAGGTGTTTTACGTTCCGGAATGCCTTTTAAACAGCATGATGAATCATAATGTATCCGCATTTCAATGAAAAGCGGATTTTTTGTTTTATAAAAAATATTACATAATTTCTCAATTGTTGGTAAGACTATTTGTAAATAAAACGTGTTGTTTGTTGAAAATGTTTTATTGACAATTTTAAATAATTGCTGATATAATTAAAAATTTATTTGACTCTTTTGTGAAACATCTGTATAATAATATCGTGAGGTGGTTGCAATGGCAAAGACACTATCAGATATTAAACAAGCTCTGGACTCCAATCTTGGACGCCGGTTAACGTTAAAGGCAAATGGTGGACGAAGAAAAACCATTGAACGATCTGGCGTGTTGGCAGAAACATATCCTTCTGTATTTGTTATTGAGCTTGATCAGGAAGAAAATTCCTTTGAACGTGTTTCCTATAGTTATGCAGACGTGCTAACTGAAACTGTTCAACTTACATTTTTAGATGATAAAGGTGTAGCTTTGGGCGGGCAGTAGACACTTAGTTTGCTGCTTTTTTATTTGTCTCTTTTACATATTTTATGAAGGATAACTTCAAATGTTATCGTTGAAACTATAAATGCCGCGGTTCACCCGTGAGACTCTTGTTTTATTTCAGGAGGGAATCAGGCGATGGGCAGACGACGTGGAGTGATGTCAGAGAAATTTAAATATGAGCTTGCCAAAGAGCTTGGATTTTATGATACAGTAAAGGAAGAAGGATGGGGAGCTATTCGTGCTAGAGATGCTGGAAATATGGTGAAGCGTGCCATTGAAATTGCCGAGGAACAATTAGCCCGATACGACCAAAACAAGGTTTAACGGAACTTGCGGTGGGCCGAAGCATGAGTGTGCTTCGGCTTTGTCATGTCGTCTACTAAAAATTTAAAACCATTTATTATAAAAAGATAGGACAATTATTTTTGTGGTACAATGTGGTTACATTTGAGTAGAACATAAAGTAGGTGGAAATGTTGCGGATTTTAGAAAAGGCACCAGCTAAGATTAACTTATCTTTAGACGTTTTACATAAACGACCAGATGGGTACCATGAGGTTAAAATGGTAATGACCACTATTGATTTGGCTGATCGCATCGAGTTTAGATCGTTAAGAGAAAATGCTATTCGGATCGTATCTCATAATCGTTTTGTTCCAGATGATCATCGAAACTTAGCATACAAGGCAGCCCAATTGCTTAAAAATCGTTTTAAAATTCAACAAGGGGTAGCTATATCGATCACGAAATCCATTCCTGTTGCAGCGGGACTTGCTGGGGGGAGCAGTGATGCTGCGGCTACATTAAGAGGTTTAAATAAACTTTGGCGTCTCGGTCTTAGCTTAGATGAATTGGCCGAGTTAGGAGCGGAGATCGGTTCTGATGTATCATTTTGTGTTTATGGCGGAACAGCTATCGCAACAGGCCGTGGCGAAAAAATAGAGCAAATCGATGCTCCTCCTCATTGTTGGGTCGTCTTGGCCAAGCCGGATATAGGGGTATCGACAGCCGATGTTTACAAAAATTTAAAATTAGATCATATTGAACATCCAGATGTAGATGGGATGGTTCAAGCGATAAAAGAAAAAAACTACGATAAAATATGCCAAAAGCTTGGGAATGTATTAGAAAGTGTTACTATGAAAATGCATCCAGAAGTAGCGGTCATTAAAGAACAAATGAATAAATTTGGTGCTGATGCTGTGCTTATGAGTGGAAGTGGTCCAACCGTATATGGGCTTATTCAGCATGAATCGAGGCTCCATCGCGTATACAACGGATTGCGAGGCTTTTGTGATCAAGTTTTTGCTGTCCGTTTATTAGGGGAACGGAATGTCCTTGATTAAGGGCGAATATTAAGTTATATTTACCTTAAAATATTCGGTATTTGGAGGTTAGTGTATGAAATTTCGGCGCAGTGGAAGGCTTGTCGATATGACCTATTATTTGCTTAATCATCCACATGCTCTCGTTCCCTTAACTTTTTTTTCCGAACGATATCAATCTGCTAAATCCTCGATTAGTGAGGATTTAGCCATTATTAAACAAACCTTTGAACAACAAGGGATCGGCACATTGCTTACAGTCCCTGGGGCTGCTGGTGGAGTTAAATATATTCCAACAGTACGTGAGGAAGAAGCGAAAGAAACGATTCGGACATTATGTGATACCATTGCAAACCCTGACCGACTTTTACCAGGCGGTTATTTATATTTAACAGACATACTTGGAAACCCGGGATTAATGAAACGAGTTGGGCGTCTGTTTGCTTCTATATTTGCCAATAGAGAAATTGATGTTGTCATGACAGTTGCAACAAAAGGAATTCCGATTGCTTATGCGATAGCAAATTATTTACATGTACCTGTCATCATTGTTAGACGAGATAATAAAGTAACGGAAGGTTCGATGGTTTCCATTAACTATGTGTCTGGGTCATCGAAACGGATACAAACCATGACATTAGCTAAACGAAGTTTGGCAGAAGGCTCGAATGTGCTTATCGTAGATGACTTTATGAAAGCCGGCGGTACAATAAATGGGATGATCAATCTATTGGAGGAATTTCAAGCGAAGGTTGCAGGGATCGGTGTATTAGTAGAATCGGAAAGCATTGATGAACGTCTAGTGGACGAGTATATTTCTCTTGTTAAACTATCAGATGTTGATATAAAAGATCGATGTATTCGTGTTAAAGAAGGAAATTATTTTGATTTTACGATATAAATAAAAAAGGAAGGAAACTTATTTTTATAGGGAGTGTTGGAAAATGAAGGTAGTATCGACGAATAAGGCTCCAGCAGCGATCGGGCCTTACTCTCAAGGAATTATTGTTAATAATTTATTTTTTAGTTCTGGACAGATACCTTTAACACCGGAAGGTACTCTTGTAGAAGGAGATATTACAGCGCAAACTCACCAAGTATTTGCAAACATTCAAGCGCTGTTAGAGGAGGCGGGAGCTTCTTTAAATACGGTTGTAAAAGTAACAGCGTTTTTAAAAGATATGAATGATTTTGCGGAATTTAACGAAGTGTATGGACAGTATTTTAATGATCATAAACCTGCGCGCTCCTGTGTAGAAGTAGCACGTCTTCCAAAAGACGTATTAGTGGAAATCGAAGTTGTAGCATTAGTTAAGTAACTTTTAAACATTTACCACCTTTTTTCATTTTTTAAAAAATTTTTTTTGAAAAAGCAGGAAAACAAAAAATTCCGTTGAATAATCATACTAAAGCTTTTCATATAGGGAAAAGGTGGTGAACAGGATGGAAGTAACTGACGTTAGATTACGCCGCGTTAATACGGAAGGTCGTATGAGAGCGATTGCCTCTATTACATTAGACAATGAGTTTGTTGTGCATGATATTCGTGTAATCGATGGAAACAACGGCCTTTTCGTTGCAATGCCAAGCAAACGAACTCCAGATGGTGAGTTTCGCGACATTGCACACCCTATTAATTCTAATACTCGCGGAAAAATCCAAGATGCAGTTTTAGCAGAATATCACCGCTTAGGTGAGTTGCAAGTTGAATATGAAGAAGCTGGAGCTTCATAAAATATGAGGATCGAAAGAAGCTGTCCCATAAAGTGTCTGACCTTTTTCACAATATATAGCTCATTTAGTTTGATGCCCTATATATTGTGTGTCGGTCTGACGCTTCATTGTGGGACAGCTTCTTTTTTAGGCTCTTTTCGTCATGATTGTTGCTTTAAAAATATAAAATTTCAACTAGGAAATCGGTGATTCGCCGATAATTTAAGGGAAATTTTCGCAATCCTATAACTTTCCTTGAAATAGGAAGTTATTTAAGATAATATTTTTATGGATAAAAAGGGATATTGGAGGCCTTTCAATGAAGAATCGTTATGCGGTAATTTTAGCTGCTGGACAAGGAACGCGAATGAAATCTAAACTTTATAAAGTATTACATCCAGTTTGTGGGAAGCCAATGGTTCAACATGTTGTCGATCAAGTCTCTAAACTAAAGCTTGATAAAATTGTGACAATTGTAGGACATGGCGCAGAAATGGTGAAATCCGAGCTTGGCGATTGTTGTGAGTACGCTTTGCAACAAGAACAGCTTGGGACAGCTCATGCTGTTATGCAAGCAGCTCCTTATTTAGAGAACAAGCAAGGTACGACCATTGTTGTTTGTGGTGATACACCACTTATAACGGCAGAAACTATAGAAGCTTTATTTAAACATCATATTGATATAAATGCGAAAGCTACGATTTTAACGGCAATAGCGGATGACCCGTCTGGATATGGGCGCATAGTTCGTGATGAAAAAGGTCATGTCGCAAAAATTGTTGAACAAAAAGATGCGAATGAAGATGAGTTAAAAATCACTGAAATCAATACGGGGACATATTGTTTTGATAACGCTTACCTATTTAAGGCTTTGAAAAATGTTTCAAACGATAATGCACAAGGGGAATATTACTTACCGGATGTTATTGAAATTTTAAAAGACCAAGGAGAAAGAATTTCGGCTTATCAAACGAATTCTTTTGAAGAAACATTAGGTGTTAATGATCGTGTAGCCCTTTCCAAAGCTGAAGCGATTATGAAAAAACGAATTAATGAACAGCACATGAGAAATGGTGTTACCATTGTAGATCCAGAAAACACTTATATTTCTGCAGATGCTCAAATTGGCCGTGATACGGTTATATACCCAGGAACGATGATTAATGGTAAAGCAGTTATTGGAGAGGATTGTGAAATCGGTCCGAACAGTGAAATTAAAGATTGCCATATTGGAAATCATACGGTTATTCGCCATTCTGTTGCACATGATAGCGAAATTGGCAATCATGTAAACATTGGACCGTTTGCTCATATTCGTCCACAATCAAATATATCTGATCATGTCCGAATCGGGAACTTTGTAGAAGTGAAAAAGTCAAGTATGGGGAATGGAAGTAAAGCATCCCATTTAAGCTATATTGGCGACGCTCGAGTTGGAGCAGATGTAAATATTGGCTGTGGCTCTATTACTGTTAACTATGATGGCAAAAACAAGCACTTAACAAAAATTGAAGACGGAGCATTTATTGGCTGTAACTCCAACTTAATTGCCCCTGTTACAATTGGAAAAGGTGCGTATGTTGCGGCTGGCTCAACGATCACAACAGATGTTCCAGGAGAGGCTTTATCTATTGCTCGTGCACGCCAAGTGAACAAGGAAAATTATGTGAGTAAATTGAAAATGAATCATAATTCCTAATGTGGAGGTCCCTTTAACATGTTAAATCGTTACGCAGATAAAAATTTAAAAATCTTTGCATTAAATTCGAATTACGATCTTTCAAAAGAAATTGCTGATATTGTAGGTGTTGATTTAGGAAAAAGCTCTGTAACGCGCTTTAGCGATGGCGAAATTCAAATAAACATTGAAGAAAGTATTCGCGGCTGTGATGTTTTTGTCATTCAATCAACAAGCGCCCCTGTTAATGAACATTTAATGGAATTATTAATAATGGTTGATGCCTTAAAACGTGCTTCAGCTAAACGGATTAATATTGTTATTCCTTACTATGGCTATGCTCGACAGGACCGTAAAGCACGTGCGCGTGAGCCGATTACAGCAAAACTTGTTGCGAACTTGCTAGAAACTTCAGGAGCAACGCGTGTCATTACATTAGATTTGCATGCTCCACAAATTCAAGGTTTTTTTGATATTTCAATCGATCATTTAATGGGTGTACCGATATTAGCGGACTACTTTTTAAATAAACATTTTAATGATGTAGTCATTGTTTCTCCTGACCACGGTGGGGTAACAAGAGCACGTAAATTGGCAGATCGTTTAAAAGCACCGATTGCTATTATTGATAAACGAAGACCTCGGCCAAATGTTGCAGAGGTTATGAACATCGTGGGAAATATTGAAGGAAAAACAGCAATCTTAATTGACGATATTATTGATACGGCTGGAACGATCACTCTTGCTGCAAATGCATTAGTTGAAAATGGGGCAAAAGAAGTATATGCATGCTGTACTCATCCAGTTTTATCAGGTCCAGCCATTGAACGAATTCAAAATTCTAAGATTAAGGAACTGATTGTAACAAATTCAATTGCACTTCCTGAAGAAAAGAAAATTGAAAAGCTAAAGCAGCTCTCCGTTGCACCGCTTATTGGTGAAGCAATCATTCGAGTGCATGAAGAACAATCTGTTAGTACATTATTTGATTAGGCTGTTTTCATAAACTTTGTTGCTTTTCGACTGTCCATGAACCGAACAATAGCACGTGGTCGGACAAATTACATTTGTCCGACCATCGCCCTTTTGTTTGGTTCACGTCACACTAAAGTGTGACATAGCAAGCGTGTCGCTTGCCTGGACAGTCGAAAAGCTATGGTTGTAAAGCAACAATCTTTTAGAGAAGAGCCTTTGGAAGCTATTTACTTCTAGTTGAATGAAAAGACATGTTTAGACTCACATTTATTTGGGAATCAATGAAATTAAGAAGCTCATTTTGCGTTAAATAGCCTTTGGAAAGGGGATAAACATGTCAGCTTTATTACATGGGAAAGAAAGATCTTCTTTTACAAATTCAACTAGAAGAAAAATACGTGAACAAGACCGAATTCCAGCTATTCTATATGGAAAAGACTTAGAAAGTAAAGCAATCTCAATAGATCGTGTTGAATTTATAAAGTCGCTAAGAGAACAAGGAAGAAATGCTGTTTTTAATATGAAGTTAGATGATGAAGAACATGCTGTCATGGTAAATGAGATTCAAAGAGACCCGTTAAAGGATGATATTATCCACGTAGATTTTTATGCTATTAATATGGAATCAAAAGTGGAAGTAGAAGTAAATGTTCAATTAACAGGACAAGCTCAAGGAATTAAAGATGGTGGTGTTTTACAGCAGCCATTGCACCAAGTAAAGCTGCGGGCAAAACCTGCTGAGATTCCAACAGCTATTGAGGTGGATATTTCGACTCTAGGTGTTAATGAAGCTTTACATGTAAAAGATATTCAAACAAATGGAAAATATGAGATTTTAAATGAACCAGAAGAGGTTATTGTCACTATATTGCCTCCTAAACAAGAAGAAGAGATAAACTCAGGGGAAAAGCAAGAACAAGGGAAACCTGATGCTGTAGAGGAAAGAGAGAACGATTAATACTTAAGCTGCTTCTACGCTAGACGTGACCGATTAAGGTTACGTCTTTTATGCTATGGGATTTGTTATAATAATATTTGACAGTTTAAAATGGATATTGTTCTTATTAACATTTCATTTAAAGGAGAAAGCTTTGATGAAAGTCATAGTCGGTTTAGGAAATCCAGGAAAACAATATGACCATACACGTCATAATGTTGGATTTATGGTCATTGATGAGTTGGCAAAACGACTGAATATATCATTAGATCGGACAAAGTTTAAAGGTGTGTACGGGATATTCAATCATTTTGCTGAAAAAGTCATATTAGTAAAGCCTTTAACATATATGAATCTATCGGGAGAATGTGTTCGCCCGTTATTAGATTATTATGATATAGCTGTACAAGATTTAGTTGTCATCTATGATGATTTAGATTTGCCGGTTGGGAAAGTACGTTTACGATTGAAAGGAAGTGCTGGGGGACATAACGGTATTAAATCATTAATACAACATTTAGGTACACAAGACTTTAAACGAATCCGCATCGGAATCGGTCGTCCCAATAACGGCATAAAGATTTCGGATTATGTATTAAGTACCTTCTCATTATCGGAGAAAGAAGATATTAACACCGCTATCATCCGTTCTGCTGATGCATGTGAAAGATGGCTTCAAAAACCATTTTTAGAAGTCATGAATGAATTTAACTAAATGTATAAAATGACCTCTTGCCGTTCATAATAGTTTTTAAATAGGAACTTTGATGATGTATATAAGGGTATGCCAATCATAACTTGAGGCAGGAGGAAGGCTCGATGTCGATACATTATTACTGCCGGCATTGCGGTGTAAAAATCGGTAGTATACACGATTATTCTTTAAAAAGTCATCAACTTGGATTTCATCATTTAACGAATGATGAACGGAAAGAGATGATTGAGTATGATCCCAATGGCGATATTCATGTTAAGATCATCTGCGAAGACTGTCAAGAAGCGTTAGAACGCAATCCAGAGTATCATGGGCTAGAAAATTTTATACAATAAACGCTTTGGAATAGTAAGAAAAATTTTTCCAAAGCATTTTTCTATTTATATAAGTTGTAGAGAGGGGGGATAGGACTTGCAAAGTATTCGACAATTTTTTTATGCACAAGATGATTTTAAAACGATTATGACAGGAATTGAAGAAGGATTAAAGGAACAATTAGTGGCTGGTTTGTCCGGTTCTGCACGGTCTGTTTTTATATCATCCTTGTATAAGGATTCAAAAAAGCCAGTTTTGGTGGTAACTCATAATCTTTTTCAAGCTCAAAAGATTTATGAGGATTTAAGTAATTTATTAGATGAGAATGTTTATTTGTATCCTGTCAATGAACTGATTGCATCGGAAATTGCCACTGCAAGTCCTGAGTTAAAAGCTCAACGTATTGAAGTTTTAAACCAATTAAGTAAAGGCGAACCGTCCGTTGTTGTTGCACCTGTTGCCGCATTAAGGAGGTTATTGCCATCTAAAGAACTTTGGAAAAAATACCAATTACATTTGAAAATTGGTGAAGATTTTCATTTAGATGATCATCTGCCTACTTTGCTATCAATGGGGTATGCGCGAGTCTCCATGGTTTCTGCTCCAGGAGAATTTAGTATTCGTGGAGGGATTATTGACATCTATCCTCTCACAGAAGAAAACCCGATTCGAATTGAGTTATTTGATACAGAAGTTGATTCTATCCGAACATTTGATCTAGAAAGCCAACGTTCTATCAATATGCTTCAGGGAGTGACGATTGGCCCTGCTGAAGAAAGGATCCTAACTCATGAACATATTAACAATGGCATCGAACATCTTGAAAAAGCATTAGCTAATAGTTTATCTAAATTCAAAAAGGATCAACAAAAAGAGTTGTTGTTAGAAAATGTAAAATTAGATATTGAAAAATTAAAAACAAATCAAGTTGAACAAGAATTTGTCAAATACCTCTCATTTTTTTATGAAAAACCTGCTAGTTTACTAGATTATTTTCCAACCAATACAATTCTTGTTTTGGATGAAGTAAGTCGTGTTCAGGAAATGGTAGCTCATTTAGATAATGAAGAAGGAGAATGGTTTACTTCCTTATTAGAAGAAGGGAAAATTGTTCATGATGTAAAAGTATCCCATTCCTTTGAAAAGTTAATGAATTATACAGCGTTTCCAATTATTTATTTATCGTTATTTTTACGTCACGTACCACGAACGAATCCACAAAATTTAATAAATATCTCATGTAAACAAATGCAAAGTTTTCATGGACAAATGCATGTCTTAAAAGGAGAAGTGGAACGCTGGAAGAAAGCAGATTATACTGTTGTCTTTTTAGGAGCCAATAAAGACCGTGTCCAAAAGCTTGAAAATGTTCTGGAAGATTATGGAGTTGAAGCGTTAACAGTCAACCGCAATGATATTTTGTCGAAAGGTAAACTTTATATTATTGAAGGTGATTTAGAGACAGGATTTGAATTGCCAATGCAAAAATTGGCAGTCATTACAGAAGAGGAATTGTTTAAAAAGCGTGTAAAACGAAGACAGCAAAAGCAAAAGTTATCAAAT
The DNA here is from genome assembly GCA_030812955.1 of Bacillus alveayuensis. GTDB lineage: Bacteria > Bacillota > Bacilli > Bacillales > Aeribacillaceae > Bacillus_CB > Bacillus_CB alveayuensis. Next base: position 29,686 of record JAUSTR010000015.1, on the reverse strand, counting down.
GCTGAGCGAATTAAAAGCTATTCAGAGTTAGAGGTTGGCGATTATGTAGTTCACGTCAATCACGGGATTGGCAAATATCTTGGAATTGAAACGTTAGAAATTAACGGAATCCATAAAGATTATTTGCATATCCGCTATCAAGGAGATGATAAGCTATACGTTCCTGTTGAACAAATCGACCTAGTGCAAAAATATGTAGGATCTGAAGGGAAAGAACCGAAAATTTACAAATTAGGCGGAAATGACTGGAAGCGTGTGAAAAAGAAGGTTGAATCATCTATTCAAGATATTGCGGATGATTTAATAAAACTTTATGCAGAGCGCGAAGCAACGAAAGGGTACGCTTTCAGTCCTGATGATGAAGTGATTCGTGAGTTTGAGGCTACTTTCCCTTATCAAGAAACTGAAGATCAGCTTAGATCCATTCAAGAAATTAAAAGGGATATGGAACGTGATCGGCCGATGGACCGTCTCCTTTGTGGTGATGTAGGATATGGAAAGACAGAGGTGGCGATTCGAGCTGCTTTTAAAGCAATTATGGATCAAAAACAAGTAGCGTTTTTAGTTCCTACAACTATTTTGGCGCAACAGCATTATGAAACCATCCGCGAAAGATTCCAAGATTACCCAATTAATATCGGCTTATTAAGCCGTTTCCGTACTAGAAAAGAGCAAAATGAAACAATAAAAGGGTTAAAAAACGGCACAGTCGACATTGTTATTGGAACTCATCGCTTATTATCAAAGGATGTTCAATTTAAAGATTTAGGACTATTAATCATTGATGAAGAACAGCGATTTGGAGTTACACATAAAGAAAAAATTAAACAAATGAAAGCAAACATTGATGTGTTGACATTAACTGCAACACCGATTCCAAGGACTTTACATATGTCAATGCTCGGGGTGCGCGATTTGTCCGTGATTGAAACACCTCCAGAAAATCGTTTTCCGGTTCAAACGTATGTTGTTGAATATAATGGATCACTTGTTAGAGAGGCGATTGAGCGTGAATTGGCACGTGGGGGACAAGTTTATTTCGTTTATAACCGAGTTGAGGATATCGATCGAAAAGCAGAAGAGATTTCGATGCTTGTACCAGATGCACGTGTTACGTATGCACATGGAAAAATGACAGAAAATGAACTAGAATCTGTTATGCTTAACTTCTTAGATGGTCAATATGATGTCTTAGTTAGCACAACCATCATTGAAACAGGTGTTGATATACCGAATGTCAACACATTAATTGTTTATGATGCGGATAAAATGGGACTGTCACAACTTTATCAGCTAAGAGGTCGTGTTGGTCGTTCAAACCGTGTAGCATATGCCTATTTTACTTATCGAAAAGATAAAATTTTATCTGAGGTTGCTGAAAAAAGATTGCAAGCTATTAAAGAATTTACTGAATTAGGCTCAGGATTCAAAATTGCGATGAGAGATTTATCCATTCGTGGTGCTGGAAACTTACTAGGGCCGCAGCAGCATGGATTTATCGATTCTGTCGGTTTTGATTTATACTCACAAATGCTTAAAGAAGCCATTGAAGCACGTAAAAGTGAATTGCCGAAAGAAAAACCATTTGAAGTGGAAATTGATCTAGAAATTGATGCCTATCTACCGCAAAGCTATATTTCAGATGGCCGGCAAAAAATTGACATGTATAAACGGTTTAGAGGGGTCGAAACATTAAAAGACTTAACAGAGCTTCAAGGAGAAATGATCGATCGTTTTGGAGAATATCCACAAGAAGTGGAATTTTTAATAATGGCTACAAAAATTAAAGTTATCGCGATGAAGGAAAAAGTTGAACTTGTTAAACAGACGAAGGATCAAATTACGATTTTAATTTCGGAAGAAGCGAGCAACGATATTGATGGGCAAAAGCTATTTGAATTAAGTAACCGTTACGGTCGATTGATAGGGCTAGGCATGGACGGAAAACGATTAAAGCTTACATTGCAAATCGAAAATTTGGAAACGAAAAAGTGGCTTACAATCTTAACCGAATTGTTAAGCGGTTTATCAGATGTAAAAAAAGAAGAAGTGTCTGCAAGTTAGCCGTTTATTTTTCGGCTAGAATGGAAAAGATGGTAAGGGCATATTAAGCTTTTTTGGAAAAAATCACTTTCATCACGTATATTACTTTTCTTGTGAAGGATACTAATGACAACAAGGGTGGTTGTTACAATACACAAGATGAAACAATCATCAAGTTACTAATCATCAGATGAAAGTGAGGCATCATAAGATGAAAGCAACTGGTATCGTTCGTCGTATTGACGATTTGGGCCGTGTCGTAATTCCAAAAGAAATTCGCAGAACACTTCGAATACGTGAAGGGGATCCTTTGGAAATATTTGTTGATCGAGATGGAGAAGTTATTTTAAAAAAGTATTCACCTATTAGTGAACTTAGTGATTTTGCTAGGGAATATGCAGATGCCCTTTTTGACAGCCTCGGTCATCCAGTTCTTATTTGCGATCGGGATGCTTTCATTGCTGTTTCTGGAATATCGAAGAAAGAGTATTTAAATAAAAACATTAGTGGAATGGTTGAAAGAGTAATGGAAGATCGAAATTCAATCTTGCAGACAGAGTCATCTGAAGTTGAGTTTGTTGAAGGGGTTTCGGAAGCTGCTCGTTCTTATACAATTGGTCCTATTATTGCCAATGGCGATCCAATTGGTGCTGTTGTGATCTTTTCAAAAGATGATCCAATTGGTGAAGTTGAGCATAAAGCTGTTGAAACAGCAGCTGGTTTTCTCGCTCGGCAAATGGAACATTAAGACGCCTGTCCTAATCGATTCAATCATAAGGTATGATTAAGTGCTTATGCATTAGGAAAGAGAGAAGGTGAACTGTAAAGGTTTCGCCTTCTTTTCTTTTGCTTGACAGTCGAAAAGCTATCGTATAGTAAAGCAACAATCTTTTAGAAAAGAGCCTTTCTTTTTTATCTCTTTATCACTTTTATCTTTGCCCTTTCATGAATGATTTCGTATTAAACAAAAATTGTAAAGGGTCTATATGGTATAATAAGTTGGATATAGCATCATGAGGTATATTCTGGAAGGAGAAGGGCGATGAACGTCCAACAGAAAAAAACAAATGTATTAATGCTGCAAGGAGCTTTTATTCTTACAATAGCTGCATTGATCACGAAAATTTTAAGTGCGGTTTATCGAGTTCCTTTTCAAAATATTGTTGGAGACGTTGGATTTTATATATATCAACAGGTCTATCCTTTTTATGGAGTTGCCATTATTTTAGCAACCTCTGGCTTTCCTGTTATGATTTCAAAAATTATTTCAGAGCATTCTCATAACAATGACCAAGAACATGAATATAAAGTTCTTAGTATTTCCTTTTTCTTTTTGATCGGTACGGCTTTTCTCTTTTTCATCCTTTTATTTTTTGGTTCTACAGCTTTAGCACAATATATGGGAGATCAGCATTTATCCGTTTTATTAAAGGTCATTTCCCTATCATTTTTAACCCTTCCGTTTGTGTCATTATTAAGAGGATATTTTCAAAGTAAACATGACATGAGGCCTTTTGCATTATCACAAGTTGTGGAACAATTCATCCGAGTTGTCTCTATTTTAATCGTTTCTTATTTATTTACTCAAAATGGGTATAACCTATACTTAACAGGAGCGGGTGCTATTTTCGGATCATTACTTGGAAATATGACCGCACTTTTTGTTTTGCTTATCTTTTGGAAAAAAAATTCTCTAAAAAACCCATTTCGATCAATACCGTTCACTTTTCATGAAGCAGGCGTTATTTTAAAACGGCTATTAGTTTATAGTGCCACAATTTGCTTTTCAAGTTTGTTGTTAATATGGATACAAATGGTTGATTCCTTTAGTTTGTACAGTCTTTTAACGGAAAGTGGAATGAGGGAAGTAAGAGCAAAAGAAATAAAAGGAATTTACGACAGGGGACAGCCGCTTTTACAATTAGGAACCATTGTGGCGACTTCCATCGCATTATCTATTGTACCCGCCATCGCACAAGCAAAAGAAAAAATTCAATTTGTTCAGGAAAAAGTAGCTTTAGCGTATAAAATTTGCTTCGCATTAGGGGTGCCAGCTACTCTAGGTATTGTAGCAATCATTGGGCCGTTAAACATGGTGTTATTTACTGATTTGAAGGGTACGGATGTATTGTCAATATATTGTCTTTCTATTTTACTAAGTTCCATTGCCATTACGACAGCCGCTATTTTACAAGGGGTGGATGATGCGGAGCTTCCCGTTATTTCGATCATAGCAGGTATTTTGATGAAATGGGGATTAAACCATACTCTTATCCCATTATTAGGGACGATGGGTGCTGCGATTTCAACTGTTTTTGCTTATGGGGTAGTTGCTTTATTAAATATATCCTTTATTCAAAGAAGTCATTACCGATTTAGAGAGTATAAATCCATGATGATTATCTTTACAGCCGCCTTTTTCATGTTTGGGTGTGTAAAAGCATTTATGTTTATTTTCGACATTTTTGTACAAGTGACCAATCGATGGACTTCTATGATTGAAGTTTTGTTATCTGTTATCATTGGGGTTTTCGTTTACGTTAACATTATCATTAAATCAAAAGCCTTTCAAAATAAAGAACTGTTGGCACTTCCTTTTTATCAAAAAGTTTTAAGAAAAGAGGGACAGCTATGGGAAAGATTACGGTTGTAGGATTAGGTGCAGGTGATTTAGAGCAGCTGCCGTATGGCATTTATCAAGTTTTAAAATCTGGATTGCCGCTATTTTTCCGAACAAAGGATCACCCAGTAATTCATGATCTTAAGGGCGAGATCAATCATTATGAAACATTTGATGAGATTTATGAAGTGAATGATCGTTTTGATGATGTATATAATGAAATTGTCAATAAGCTAATAGCAGAAGCAGAAAAAGAGGGCCATATTATTTATGGAGTTCCAGGGCATCCATTGGTGGCAGAAAAAACGATGCAAATGCTAATAGAAAAACAGAAAAAGGGTGAGATTGATGTCGAAATAAAAGGTGGACAATCCTTTTTAGATGCGATGTTTACCTCATTACAAATTGACCCCATTGAAGGGTTTCAACTGATTGATGCACACAATTTACAACGGGATCATGTACAATATCGTCATCATGTAATCATTTGTCAAGTATATGACCAAATGATTGCTTCAGAGGTCAAACTTACGTTAATGGAGGATCTTCCTTATGACTACGAAGTGTTTGTTGTAACAGCTGCAGGAAGTCATAAAGAAAAAGTTCAACAAATCCCTTTATATAAATTGGATCGTTTTGTACAATTAGATAATTTAACAAGTGTTTATGTACCGCCTGTCAAAGATGAACGACTTTTGTACCATCAGTTTTCTGTACTTCGTTCTGTCATTAGTGAATTAAGGGGACCAAATGGCTGCCCTTGGGATAAGAAACAGACACATGAATCTTTAAAAAAATTTTTAATCGAAGAATGTTACGAGCTATTAGAAGCGATTGAAGAACAGGATATTGATCATATGGTTGAAGAACTTGGGGATGTCCTTTTGCAAATTATGCTTCATGCGCAAATTGGGGAAGATGAAGCTGTTTTTAGCATTGATGATGTGATTCGTGGACTAACGGAGAAAATGATACGTCGACACCCTCATGTTTTCGGAGATGTCAATGTGGCAAATGCGGATGAGGTCGTGGAAAATTGGGAGCAAATAAAGAAAAAAGAAAAGAAAGAACAGCAGAAATCCATTCTTGATTCTGTTTCAAAGGCACTCCCAAGCCTTTCAAAAGCTTATCATTATCAACGGAAGGCGGCAAAAATAGGGTTTGATTGGGATCATGTAAACGAAGCTTGGAAAAAAGTTCAAGAAGAACTAAAAGAATTCGAGCAGGAGATTAAAAGGGAAGACAAAAAGACGTTAAATCAAAAAAAGGAATTTGGTGATCTCCTATTTGCTCTTGTAAACATCGCACGCTTTTATGACATTGAACCGGAAGAGGCATTAACAATGACGAATCATAAATTTTATCAACGTTTCCGCTATATTGAAGAAATGGCTAAATATAACAAAAGAAAGCTTGAAGAAATGACATTAAAGGAAATGGATAGCTATTGGGAAGAAGCCAAGAAATTAGAGGAGGGAGAACAATGAGACTTGATAAATTTTTAAAAGTATCTCGACTAATAAAGCGAAGAACATTAGCAAAAGAAGTTGCTGAACAAGGAAGAATCTCCATTAACGGACAAGTTGCAAAAGCTAGCTCGAACGTCAAAGTTGGTGATGAGCTATCCATTCAATTCGGGCAAAAAATATTAACGGTTCGTGTAGAATCAATACAGGAGACGGCGAAAAAAGATGAAGCATCTACATTATATTCTGTTATCAATGAAGAAAAAATAATGACTGAATAAGGCTTGTTCTAAACCGCATTCACAATTCATACATATGTACTAGAATCAGCTTATCCATTAAAAGAATGCGGGGGATGATCATGAGCCAATATTATGATGGGAACCATTCACATAAACAAGTGGTGCAAGAGCATGATGTCATGATGAAAGGTAGAAAGTTTCTAGATATTACCGGAGTTAAACAAGTTGAAAGCTTTGATAATGAAGAATTTTTACTTGATACAGTGATGGGTCCATTAGCCATTCGTGGAGAGAATTTACAAATGAAAAATCTCGATGTGGATAAAGGGATTGTTTCGATTAAAGGTAGAATATATGATCTTGTTTATTTAGATGATCACCATGGGGAGAAGGCTAAAGGGTTTTTTAGCAAGTTGTTTAAATGACCCTCACCACTCAGTTTTATACGATGCTTAGCATGATTGGCATGGGAAGCTGGTTAGGTATTGCGCTTGATACGTATAAGTATTTTGTAAATAGACAGAAAATGGTGAGGTGGGTCGTTTTTATTAACGACCTTATCTTCTGGGCTGTTCAAGGGCTCCTCATTTTTTATGTCCTTTTATTGGTGAATGAAGGTGTTTTGAGATTTTATATTTTTTTAGCATTATTATGTGGTTTCGCTATTTATCAAAGTTTATTAAGAAGCATTTACATGAAAATTCTTCATTTTGTTGTTAAACTTGTTGTCTCTGTATATCGTTTTATAAAACAGACAATGAAATTATTAATTATGAATCCTATCATCGCATTTGTTCATATCATTTTAACGATTGTAACAGGTTTTTTTATCTTTTTGTGGAATTTGATCATATGGAGTTCACAATTCATTTTTAAGTTATGCAAAATTTTATTAGCCCCTGTATTATGGATTTTAAAACAATTTTGGCGACGCTTTCCGAATTCATTTCGTTTATCTGTGAAAAGATTTATGACGACATTGGCAGGATTTTCAATGCCAATAAAGAATTTATATGGGAGAATATATCGTACGTGGATGAAATTTTTCCATAAATAGTGAGGAGGTTTATGAGAAATGAGTTTTCAGCAAAAGCAAAAGATTACTCACCTTGTGTCTGACTATGCGATCCAGCAAGAAAGGCAGCAGCAATTACAAAAAAGACGTAAAAAGGGTTTAATGAGAAGGTTGGCAGTGATATCAGTTATTATGCTCGTATCTTTTGCCATTATGACATCAAAACTTATTTCTCAAGCCTCGGCGATCAATGAAAAAATAGAGGAAAAGAAAAAACTTGAAGAAAAGCTGACAAAATTACAGAAGCAACAACAGGAACTCGAGAAAGAAATTGTCAAACTAAATGATGATGATTACATAGCAAAACTAGCACGAAGAGATTATTTTCTGTCAGACGACGGAGAAATTATTTTTAATCTTCCAGAAGATGATGAGTAGTCATATTGACCCGAGATTTTTATTTTTATATAATTAAGTAAATTATTTTAACTTTATTTTTGAAAGATTTAAGGAGGAGCAATTTTTTTATGTCGATTGAAGTTGGCAGCAAGTTACAAGGAAAAGTAACGGGCATTACTAATTTTGGAGCATTTGTGGAGCTGCCAGGGGGCTCAACAGGTTTAGTTCATATTAGTGAAGTTGCAGATAATTATGTGAAGGACATTCATGATCACTTAAAAGTCGGAGATCAAGTAGAAGTAAAAGTGATTAATGTTGAGAAGGATGGGAAAATTGGTTTATCCATTAAAAGAGCGAAAGATCGTCCAAGAAGAAACGATCATCGCTCAAAAGAAAGCTTTGAGCAAAAAATGAGCCGATTTTTAAAAGAGAGCGAGGACCGTTTAGCTTCACTTCGCCGCCATACGGAATCAAGACGCGGAGGGAGAGGAGCACGGAGAGGGTAACTTGCTGCTTTTAAGTTATAGATAAAAACTAAAATCACCTAGGTTATTCCTAGGTGATTTTAGTTTGTAGACAAAGTCTATATCAAAGAAAATTTTCTTTCTTGCTGATTTTTATATTTCAGAAAATTTTTTTCTATTGACGAGCATCTAACAAATCTGTAATATATAATATGTGCTTGTTAGAGATAGCATTGGCGGCGTAGCTCAGCTGGCTAGAGCGTACGGTTCATACCCGTGAGGTCGGGGGTTCGATCCCCTCCGCCGCCACCATATGAATATGGCCCGTTGGTCAAGTGGTTAAGACACCGCCCTTTCACGGCGGTAACACGGGTTCGAATCCCGTACGGGTCATTTCATTGACTTTGTCGTTTTATATTTGTCTGCTAAATTTTTTCTGAATATGGTTAGCATGATAAAGTGAGTATGTCGTGCAGTAAAATGGCTCTTTCGATTTGAAGGGGTCATTTTTTATGTTAAAAAGGGCTTTTTATCAACGAAGTGGTGAAATTGACATTCTATATGTAAGTAGGTCTGATATGAAAAAAGCTTAGTATGCCGAAGTTTTCTCCCCATGATGACGACTATCCCTAAAATCTTCCAATGACTTTTATCATTCTTTGTCTGAATGCTTAGTTTCTTGTCACTTTCAACATAAATAGTCGAACTTTTCTTTCAATTCGATTCCCCGTTTTGACAAAATCTTTTCTTAAGGTTCGTTATAATACGGACAACTGTATTTTTCGAACAAAATTAAACCGGAGGGAATATGCGGATGGAAAAAACTGAAAGAAGTTTAGTAGGACCAATTTCGGGAGTGAGTTTAGAAAAGACTCAAGCTTTTTTGGCTCAATTTTGGCATGGTTTTCGTATGAAGCTGCAATCGTTCCTTTTTTTCCGAGGGCTTATTTATGTCATTATTGGTTTTTTGTTAGGACGTGCTTTTATATTATCTGAAATCGTGCCATTTGCTCTCCCATTTTTTGGTGCGGTCATGTTGTTGAAAAAGGATAGAGCTTTACTTGCTGCTTTTTCATTACTGGCTGGGGCTTTAACGATTTCCTCTGAGATGGTCATCATTGTCGGCTTCTCTATATTTATATTTCTATTTGTTCATAAAATGACTATTTTTTTCTACAATGATAGGTTCAAAGCTTTACCGTTTACAGTATTTTTCTCACTTTTGGCCACTAGGCTGCTTTACACTTATTTTATGAACGGATTTTTAACTCTTTATGATTATATGATGTCTGTTGTTGAGTCAGGTCTTTCCTTTATTTTAACGCTTATTTTTTTACAAAGTATTCCTCTTATTTCAGCTAGAAAAATAAAGCAAGTGTATAAAATTGAAGAAATTATTTGTCTTATGATTTTATTAGCATCCGTTATGACAGGTTTGATCGGGATTAACTTTCAGGAAATACAGGCTGAACACATATTTTCTCGATATGTTGTATTGCTTTTTGCTTTTACAGGTGGAGCGAGTATTGGTTGTACGGTTGGGGTTGTGACAGGCCTCGTTTTAAGTCTTGCACATATCGGGAACTTGTATCAAATGAGCCTTTTAGCTTTTTCTGGACTTTTGGGAGGCTTGCTCAAAGAGGGGAAGAAAATAGGAGCTGCGGTCGGCTTACTAATTGGCTCTTTATTGTTAACACTATATGGAGAAGGTTCGGCTAATATTTGGACAAACATATGGGAATCGTTAGTAGCAGTGATGTTGTTTCTCATAACACCCAAATCGTTGACAGAACGTTTAGCTAAACACATTCCAGGTACTTATGAACATACATTGGAACAGCAAATATATGCTCGGAAAATTCGAGATGTGACCGCACATCGTGTTGATCAATTTTCAAATGTTTTCCGTGCTTTATCCGAAAGCTTTTCAACTTTTTATCCAAATGATGAAATAGATGATGATAGAGAAACCGATTTATTTTTAAGCAATATAACAGAGCATACGTGTCAAACTTGCTTCAAAAAAGATAAATGTTGGACACAAAACTTTGATCAAACCTATCATTTCATGAAGCAAATGATGCAGGAGCATAAAGAAAATACGTACCATTTGAATCGAAGGCTTAAACGGGATTTTAACAAGTATTGTTCCAAATCTCATAAGGTGGAACAAGTAATGGAACAAGAAATGAACTATTTTCGCGCTAATCAAAAATTAAAAAAGCAAGTGAAAGAAAGTAGGAGATTAGTGGCAGAACAACTATTAGGCGTATCACAAGTAATGGCTGACTTTTCCAAAGAAATGAAAAAGGAACAGGAACATCATTTCCTTCAAGAGGAACAAATTTTAGAAGCATTACATAGCTTTGGTGTAGAAATTGGCCATATCGAAATATACAATCTTGAGCAAGGAAATGTCGACCTCGAAATGAGTATCCCTTATTGCAATGGTCATGGGGAATGTGAAAAAATCATTGCACCAATGCTTTCTGACATATTAGATGAAACGATTGTTGTCAAACATGAAGAGTGTGCGAGCTTTCCAAATGGTTTTTGCCAAGTTTCCTTTGGTTCTGCTAAGACATACTGTGTAGAAACAGGGGTAGCTCATGCTGCTAAAGGTGGTGGCCTAGTTTCAGGTGATTGTTATACGATGATGGAACTTGGAGCTGGGAAATATGCTCTTGCAATTAGTGATGGTATGGGGAATGGAGAACGGGCTCATTTTGAAAGTAATGAAACCATTAAGCTATTGCAAAAAATTTTACAATCAGGAATTGATGAGAAAATTGCTATTAAAACAGTCAACTCTATTTTGTCTTTAAGAACAACAGATGAGATGTTTTCAACTCTCGACTTATCCATCATTGATCTTCAAGATGCCAGCTGCAAATTTATGAAGGTCGGATCTACGCCAAGTTTTATAAAAAGAGGTGATAAAGTAATAAAGGTGCAAGCGAGCAACTTACCGATTGGCATCGTAGACGAAATTGATGTAGATGTCGTTGATGAGCAATTAAAGGCTAAAGATATTTTAATCATGATGAGTGATGGAATATTTGAGGGACCGAAGCATGTTGAAAATCACGATTTATGGATGAAACGGAAAATCAAGGAGCTGCAAACACATGATCCACAAGAAATTGCAGATTTAATTATGGAGGAGGTTATCCGGACAAGATCAGGGAGAATTGATGATGATATGACAATCGTTGTGGCGAAAATTGATCATAATAATCCGAAATGGGCATCCATTCCAGTATCTAAATACACGAAGGCTAAAAAAATCGGCTAATAACTGAATATTTTCATTTATAAGAATTGCATAATTTTCTCTCCTTCTGGCGAGGATGTTAATAATGATCCAAATCAGGAGGAAAAAGTAATGAAAAAGGGTACATTAAAACAAATATTATTATTAACAGATGGACGTTCGAATCAAGGGGAAGATCCAGTTGCAATGGCTGCATTAGCAAAGGAGCAAGGAATTACGATTAATGTCATTGGAATAGTTGATGGAAATGTAATTGATCAAGATGCGGTTGCTGAAATTGAAGGAATGGCCATGGCAGGAAATGGGGTTAGTCAAATTGTTTACTCACATCAGCTATCACAAACGGTGCAAATGGTGACAAGGACGGCCATGACCCAAACACTTCAAGGTGTAGTCAATCGAGAGCTGCAGCAAATTTTAGGGAAAAAAGCGTCATTAGAAGAGTTGCCGCCTGAAAAACGTGGTGAAGTTATGGAAGTCGTTGACGAGTTAGGTGAGACAGTGAATCTTGAGATTCTCATTCTTGTTGATACAAGTGCAAGTATGGCCCCAAAACTACCTACTGTTAAAGAGGCGTTAATAGATCTTTCTATCAGTTTAAAATCTCGAATCGGAAGAAACCAATTTGCTTTGTTCGTATTTCCTGGGAAAAAAGGAGAGGTTGAAAATATATTAGATTGGACTCCGAATTTGGATTCACTTTCTTCTATTTTCCCGAAACTGACGACAGGTGGCATTACACCAACAGGTCCCGCGATAAGAGAAGCCATTGATAAATTTAAACAAAAACGGTCGCTAAGGAGTTTCATGTTAGATGATGAATATTTCGATGAACAACAACTTTAACATATCTTCAGGGACGATTATAAAAGGAAAATGGCATGGAAATTGTTATCGTATTATAAATATATTAGGTAGTGGGGCGATCGGTCATGTTTATCTTGCAGAATGCCGGCATGGGAAGGTTGCACTTAAGCTCAGTGAAAATAGTATGGGAATCACTTCAGAAGTCAATGTGTTAAAATGTTTAGCTAAGGTCCAAGGCTCCTCTCTTGGGCCTTCTTTGGTGGATGTAGATGATTATTTTCATCCGGAGCTTCAAAAACATATTCCTTTTTATGTTATGGAGTATATAAAAGGGGAGCATTTTATTCAATTTATCGAAAATCGAGGAACTGAATGGATTGATATTTTGATTCTACAATTATTAACGAATTTAGCAGAGCTGCATCGTTTCGGGTGGGTGTTTGGAGATTTAAAGCCAGATAATTTAATTGTGACATTTCCTCCACCTAAAATACGTTGCATCGATGTAGGAGGAACAACGCGAATAGGTAGGTCAATAAAAGAGTTTACGGAGTTTTTTGATCGTGGACATTGGGAGCTGGGGATAAGGAAAGCAGAACCAAGCTATGATTTATTTGCCGTTGCGATGATCATATTTAATGCTGTTTATCCAAAGCGTTTTAAAAAAATCGGCAAAGGAAAAGATCAATTGCTTCAATTAATGAATTCCCATTCTTTTTTACAGCAACGGAAATCTGTTTTGACAAAAGCTTTACTTGGCTCATATACTTCTGCTCTTGAAATGAAAGAAGATTTACTAAAGACAATTGTAGCTAATAGGAATTTGCGCAATGTTTCCTATCCATTGCGTGTCAATAAAAGCCAACCCCAAAGCTATTCAAAAAATCGAAAGCAAGTAAAAAAGAAAAAAAGAAGGAAAAGATTTTTTTTGGAAACCTTTCTTCTTCTTATATGTTTAGCATTGCTTTATTCATTTTATATATTGACAAACCTCCTTTAGGATGAATGGGAATAATTTGTGAAAAAGAGCAATTATTTTTGCAGATTGTTAAGAAATAATGTTAGGATAATGGTAATAAAATACGTGTGAGTCCGGCTCACTAAATTGGGTAAAAAGTGAAGTGAAGGTTCTTGTTTGAAGAGGTTTGCAAAACAATTGAAGAATACGAATTAATGGATCATAATGCGACTGTAGTCGTTGGCGTATCTGGTGGCCCTGATTCTCTTGCTTTATTGCATATTTTGCATCGATTGCAGTCTATTTATAAGTTAAAGATTGTAGCTGCACATGTTGATCACATGTTTAGAGGGGAACAATCGAAGGAAGAGATGGAATTTGTTCTTTCTTTTTGTCGTACGCTCAACATTATTTGCGAGGCAAGGCAAATCAATGTAAAAGCATATGCACAAAAACATCGCTTAAATGCACAAACAGCTGCTAGAGAATGTCGATATCAATTTTTTCAAGAGATGATGGAAAAATATCAGGCTCATTTCTTGGCTTTAGGTCATCATGGTGACGACCAAATTGAAACCATTTTAATGAGACTTGTAAGAGGGACGGTTGGAAAAGGGCTCTCTGGAATTCCCATTAAAAGAAGTTTTGCAGGAGGCTTTATCATTCGACCTTTATTATGGGTCACGAAAACAGACATCATTCAATACTGTCAAGAACATAAGTTGAACCCGCGTTTTGATCCAAGTAATGAAAAAGATACATATAGTAGAAATCGGTTTAGAAAATATGTTTTACCCTTCTTAAAAAAGGAAAATCCTAAAGTTCATGTGCATTTTCAATATTTCAGTGAATTAGTGGCGGAAGATGAACAATTTTTAGAGGAATTATCCATTGAAAAAATGAATAAAGTATTGGAAAGAAAAACGAGCTCTTATGTGATGATGAACTTGACTGAATTTAAAAAGCTTCCTTCTCCTTTACAAAGGAGGGTAATTCATCTAATATTAAACTATCTTTTCAAAGGTCATCGTCTCACCGCTGTTTCTTCAATACATATTGAAGGTATAAAAAAATTAATACACCAATCTCATCCTTCTGGTATGATTGACCTTCCCATGGGGCTAAAAGCCATCAAATCATACGAAACACTTAATTTAACATTTGAACAGCATAAACCAAAACCTTACAGGATTCAGATTGAAATTCCAAGTGTTACGAATTTACCGGATGGAAAAAAGATTATTTGTGAAACTTTTAACGGGGTTCCTTCGTATAAAAGCCAAGATGTTTTTTATTTACCTCAGGATCAGCTTGTAGAGCCGTTAATTGTTCGGAGTCGGAAAGCCGGAGATAAAATTCATGTAAAAGGCATGAATGGAACGAAAAAAGTAAAAAATATTTATATTGAAAAAAAGATACCGATTGAAAAACGGGATGTATGGCCCATTATTGAAGACGGGAACGGAAATATTTTATGGATTCCGTTATTAAAAAAGTCAAAATATGAGGTAATAGACGTTACCAATCAATCTTACATTGTATTACAATATAAAGAGCAATGATCTTCTAGGAGGAAATAAGCATGATAAACGATATTGAAAAAATTTTAATTTCGGAAGAGGAAATTCAAGCAAAGGTTAAAGAACTTGGGGCAGCTCTTACTGAAGAATACAAGGATAAATTTCCTCTTGCAATCGGTGTTTTAAAAGGGGCAATGCCTTTTATGGCTGACCTTTTAAAGAATATTAATACATATTTGGAAATGGATTTTATGGATGTTTCCAGCTACGGTAACAAAACGGTTTCAACAGGGGAAGTAAAAATTATTAAAGATTTGGATACATCTGTTGAAGGGCGTGATATCTTAATTATTGAAGATATTATTGATAGTGGATTAACATTAAGTTATTTAGTGGAACTTTTCCGTTACCGTAAAGCAAAATCCATAAAAATTGTCACTCTTTTAGATAAACCAAGTGGTCGTAAAGCGAAAATTGAAGCTGACTATGTTGGTTTTGAAGTTCCTAATGCGTTTGTTGTTGGCTACGGTTTGGATTATGCCGAAAGATATCGTAATTTACCATTTATTGGTGTTTTAAAACCAGAAATTTATCAAAAAAGTGAATAAGTTTTTCATTGCTTCCGTACGATAAAGCGAATTTGTTGTGCTGAAATAATGGTCTATGATACTATTGTCTATAGTGTGTTTGACTGTGGGAGGAGGTAAGGAATGAATCGGATCTTCCGTAATACAATATTTTATTTATTAATTTTTTTAGTGGTTATCGGTGTTGTAAGCTTTTTTCAAGGCGGTAACCAAAAACCAGAGCAAATTACTTATAGTACCTTCATCTCTAAGCTTGAAAATGGAGATGTTGAGAATATAACTGTACAGCCTGTTAGAGGAGTTTTTGAAGTAAGAGGACAATTAGAAGGCTATGCGAAAGATCAATACTTTGTAACATATATTTATAGTGATGAAGCGTTAAATCGTGTACACGATGCCGCAATTTCTAATCGTACGGATGTCACGTGGGTGCCAGCAGAAGACACAAATGGATGGGTAACCTTCTTTACGTCCATTATTCCTTTTGTTATTATTTTTATTTTGTTTTTCTTCTTACTTAATCAGGCTCAGGGCGGCGGAAGCCGTGTCATGAATTTTGGTAAGAGTAAAGCAAGGCTTTATAATGAGGAAAAGAAAAAAGTTAAATTTAAAGATGTTGCAGGTGCAGATGAAGAAAAAGCTGAACTTGTGGAAGTAGTTGAATTTTTAAAAGATCCACGAAAGTTTTCTGAATTAGGGGCGCGAATACCAAAAGGTGTTCTGCTTGTAGGTCCTCCGGGGACAGGTAAAACGTTGTTGGCACGTGCTGTAGCTGGTGAAGCTGGAGTTCCTTTTTTCTCGATCAGCGGTTCTGACTTCGTTGAGATGTTTGTAGGGGTCGGTGCGTCTCGTGTTCGTGATTTGTTTGAACAGGCAAAGAAAAACGCACCATGTATTATCTTTATTGATGAGATTGATGCTGTAGGACGTCAGCGTGGTGCTGGTTTAGGTGGGGGACATGATGAGCGTGAACAAACGCTTAACCAATTGTTAGTAGAAATGGATGGATTCAGTTCAAATGAAGGAATTATCATTATTGCAGCTACAAACCGTCCAGATATTTTAGACCCAGCATTATTGCGTCCAGGTCGCTTTGACCGTCAAATTACAGTGGATCGCCCAGATGTAAATGGGCGCGAAGCAGTATTAAAGGTTCATGCACGAAATAAACCGTTAGATGAATCCGTTAATTTGAAAAACATTGCGATGAGAACTCCTGGATTCTCTGGTGCAGATCTCGAAAACTTATTAAATGAAGCTGCCCTTGTGGCTGCCCGTCAAAATAAAAAGAAGATTGATATGTCTGACATTGATGAAGCAACAGATCGTGTCATTGCAGGTCCAGCTAAGAAAAGCCGTGTTATTTCTGAAAAAGAGCGTAAAATCGTTGCTCACCATGAAGCTGGTCATACAGTCATTGGATTAGTGTTAGATGAAGCAGAAATGGTACATAAAGTAACGATTGTTCCTCGCGGTCAAGCTGGCGGATATGCAGTCATGTTGCCGAAGGAAGATCGCTACTTCATGACGAAACCTGAATTGCTCGATAAAATTACAGGCCTACTAGGTGGTCGTGTAGCAGAAGAGATTATCTTTGGTGAAGTAAGTACAGGTGCTCATAATGACTTTCAGCGGGCAACAGGTATTGCACGCCGGATGGTGACAGAATTCGGAATGTCAGAAAAGCTTGGACCATTGCAATTTGGAAATACACAAGGTCAAGTGTTCTTAGGTAGAGACATTCAAAATGAGCAAAACTATAGTGATGCAATTGCTTACGAAATTGATCGCGAAATTCAACGAATTATTAAAGAATGCTACGAACGTGCGAAGAAAATTCTTATAGAAAATCGTGAAAAACTTGAATTAATAGCGAAAACATTGCTGGAAGTTGAAACATTAGATGCAGAACAAATCAAACATCTTTTTGAGCATGGAAAGCTTCCGGAGCGTGCAAGTTCTGATGAAGGTAAAATTGGCGAAGAAAAGCGTATTGAGAACACTTCTGATGATGTGCGTGTGAACATACAAAGTAAAAAAGATGAACAAAGTTCTCAAGAGGAAGAACAGAAAGAATAGCAGAAATTCGAAAGGAAAACCGTCAACTAGCTTTTTCTAGTTGACGGTTTTTTCATCATATCAGAATTTATATCATGATCACGAAGGAATAAACCCTTTTATATAGTTATGGATGTCTAGCGAAAGCCGCCCAGCGACTAGTGAACTTCCCTCTCCTCCTTCCGATAAGTCAACATCGACGCTTTCGCTTTTCGTGTTTCCTTCATCTCATGCGGAGCGGTCCAGTTCATACGTCGCTAAGCGGGGCGCTTTGAGCTTTTCTTAGCCTTCAATACTAAAAAGTTGTTAGTATTTCTCGGTAACCATTTCCGTATTTTATGATATGATTGGTTAAGAATGTGATAAAAAATAGAAAAAATTTTAAAGGTGATGCCGTGTGATTTTAGTATTGGATGTTGGAAATACAAATACGGTTATAGGGGTTTATGATCATGATGAATTAAAACATCATTGGCGTATCGAAACAAGTCGAAATAAGACAGAAGATGAATTTGGCATGTTATTGAAATCATTGTTTGAGTATGTCGGTTTATCATTTTCACATATCAATGGAATGATTATCTCTTCTGTTGTTCCGCCGATCATGTTTGCCTTAGAAAGAATGTGTCAAAAATATTTTCATTTAAAGCCTTTAATTGTTGGTCCAGGTATCAAGACAGGCTTGGACATAAAATATGAAAACCCACGTGAAGTTGGAGCAGATAGAATCGTGAATGCTGTTGCAGGCATTCATTTATATGGTGGTCCATTAATTATTGTTGACTTTGGTACAGCAACCACATATTGCTATATAAATGAGGAGAAGCAATATATGGGTGGAGCTATTGCCCCAGGAATAAACATATCTACGGAAGCTCTCTATTCGCGAGCAGCCAAATTGCCACGAATAGAAATTGCTAGACCAGATCATATTATTGGCAAAAACACAGTTAGCGCGATGCAAGCCGGTATTTTATATGGATATGTTGGACAAGTGGAAGGAATTGTTTCAAGAATGAAGGCACAAGCGAAAAAAGAACCTACTGTCATTGCTACAGGGGGGCTTGCTTCTTTAATTGCAGATGAATCAGATATTATTGATATCGTTGATCCATTTTTAACGTTAAAAGGACTACAGTTAATTTATGAGCGAAATGTTGGAAAGGAGCACTAAACAGATGAGTGACTACTTAGTAAAATCCCTTGCTTATGGCGGGCAAGTACGAGCCTATGCGGTAAGAACAACGGAAACAGTGGGGGAGGCGCAAAAAAGACATCATACGTGGCCGACTGCTTCTGCAGCTCTTGGTCGAGCAATGACAGCAGGAGTCATGCTAGGTTCTATGTTAAAAGGGGAAGAGAAATTAACAATCAAAATAGAAGGCGGCGGGCCGATAGGAGTTATTTTAGTTGATAGTAATTCAAAAGGAGAAGTGCGTGGATATGTTACAAATCCACAAACACACTTTGAGCTTAATCAATATGGAAAATTAGATGTTGCCAGAGCGGTCGGAACTTCGGGTACGTTATCTGTTGTGAAAGACTTAGGTTTAAAAGAACACTTTGCCGGGCAAGTCCCGCTCATTTCTGGTGAACTTGGTGATGATTTCACATACTATTTAGTTTCCTCTGAACAAGTCCCATCTTCTGTTGGAGTAGGTGTATTAGTCAATCCCGATAATACCATTTTAGCGGCAGGCGGCTTTATTATTCAATTGATGCCAGGAACAGAAGAGAAAACTGTGGAAGAAATTGAAAAGCGATTAAGTACGATTGAGCCAATATCTAAGCTTATTCAAAAAGGATTAACTCCTGAAGAAATTTTAGAAGAAGTGTTAGGGGAAGGAAATGTGAAAGTCATCGATAAAATGCCTGTTCAATTCCGTTGTCAATGCTCTAAAGAACGTATAGCAAATGCTATCATAAGCTTAGGGAAAGAAGAAATACAGGCAATGATTGATGAAGATGGGGAAGCAGAGGCGCAATGTCATTTTTGTAATGAGGTCTATCATTTTTCAAAAGATGAATTAGAAGAGCTAAAAAAATCAGCTATGAAAGAGTAAGTTTGTGCTAAGGGAGCTGGAAACGTTGAAAGGAAAGGTTTTATGGGGGATTATCTTTGGTCTTGTCGTTATCAACTGCCTCACCATTGCTTACTTTTTAAAATCGGATCAGCCTGTAGTAAAAGCAACGAAAGAGTCAGCTGAAGAAGAAGTTGTGGCGCAAATAGGAGATGAAGTCATTACACGACAAGAGTGGTTGGCTGAATTAGAAAAGCGTTATGGCAAATCAACCCTTGAAAATATGATTAACGTAAAAGTTGTCGATGTACTTGCTGATCAATATCAAATTGAGATATCGGAAGATGCGATTGAGCGAGAATTACAAATGTTTAAAGCAACGTATAATGCGTTTGGTGAAGAGGTTCTCCAAGATAAAAAGGATTGGAGAGAGCAGATCCGGTATAGCATTTTATTAGAAGAGCTGTTAACGAAAGATGTTGTCGTACCTGAAGAAGAAATAAAGCAATTTTATCAAAATCATAAAGATAGTTTTAAAATTGCCCCTTCTTATCATCTTTCCCATATCGTCATTAATAATGAAGAGGAAGCGAAGCAAATTGTTCAGGAGCTTAAAGAAGGCTCTAGTTTTCAAGCTTTAGCTGCAGAGCAATCATTAGACGAAATGACAGCTAGTAATGGCGGTGACTTAGGCTTTGTTCCAGAACATAGTGATCATATCCCTAAAGAATATATTGAACATGCAAAGCAGTTAAAGCCGAATCAATGGTCAGATCCGATTCAAATTGATCAACAATTTGCGATTATTTATTTACATGAAAAGCTTGACGGTGTTCAATACAGCTTTGATGAAGTAAAAGATCAAATTCGCAGACAGCTTGCATTAGAGCAAATGGAAGGAAATATTTCTGCTAAAAAACTTTGGGAAGAAATAGGGATTTCTTGGTTTTATGGAGAAACAAAAGAATAAAAGATTATTAAATGATTGACAATTCAATAAATTACTGCTATATTTTCTATAAAACCAATAAAATTACTCGGAAATAGAGGTGGATGCAATGGCTGTTGTGGCTAATTCTATTTTAGAATTAATCGGGAAAACACCTGTCGTGAAGTTAAACCGTATTGTTGATGAAGATAGCGCAGATGTATATTTAAAATTGGAGTTTATGAACCCAGGTAGCAGCGTTAAGGATCGTATCGCTTTTGCGATGATTGAGGCGGCAGAAAAAGAAGGAAAATTAAAGCCAGGAGACACTATTATTGAACCTACTAGTGGAAATACTGGTATTGGGCTTGCTATGGTTGCTGCAGCAAAAGGCTTACGGGCTATTTTAGTTATGCCTGAAACCATGAGTATGGAACGCCGTAACTTATTGCGTGCATTCGGAGCAGAACTTGTATTAACACCTGGACCAGAAGGCATGGGCGGCGCCATTCGAAAAGCAGAAGAGATAGCAAAAGAACATGGTTACTTTATGCCTCAACAATTTAAAAACGAAGCGAATGTTGAAATTCATCGATTAACAACTGGACCTGAAATTGTAGAACAAATGGGTAACCAACTAGATGCTTTTGTTGCTGGTATTGGTACGGGAGGAACGATTACTGGTGCTGGATCTGTTTTAAAAGAGAAGTATCCTAATATTAAAATTTATGCTGTTGAACCAGCTGATTCACCTGTTTTATCAGGTGGAAAGCCTGGTCCACATAAAATCCAAGGAATTGGGGCAGGATTTGTTCCGGATATTTTAGATACGAATATTTATGATGAAGTCATTACCGTCAAAACAGAAGAAGCGTTTGCGGCAGCCCGTAAAGCGGCTCGTCAAGAGGGAGTATTAGGAGGTATATCTTCTGGTGCTGCAATTCATGCAGCTTTAAAAGTAGCTAAACAATTAGGGAAAGGAAAGAAAGTATTAGCGATTATTCCAAGTAATGGTGAGAGATATTTAAGTACGCCATTATATCAATTTGATGAAGAATAAGGATATTGATTTGCTGTTGCTCTTATGCGAGCGACAGCTTTTTTTATCATATCAGAATTTATATCATGATAACCAAGGAATAAACCCTTTTATATAGTTATGGATGTCTAGCGAAAGCCGCCCAGCGACTAGTGAACTTCCCTCTCCTCCTTCCGATAAGTCAACATCGACGCTGTCGCTCTTCGTGTTTCCTTTATCTCATGCGGAGCGGTCCAGTTCATACGTCGCTAAGCGGGGCGCTTGCGCTTTTCTTATATATAGTGAAATGTTATAAACTAACCCATAATTTCTTTTCTTTTCGCTTAAAGAATCCTCTTGCAATTTTAGTTGTAAAGAAAACCCTTTTTACTTTCTAGTGTAAACATCCCGTTAATCATGTAAAATATACATATGAGTAAAAAGGAGAGTTTTACGATGCAGCAAGAGAGAAAACCATTAGCAATTTCGTTTCCATTCGATCCGCATACATTTTTTCTGCGTTATGAACAGTTGTCATTTGGCAAAACACATCATGTATTGTTGGAAAGTGGAAGGGGAGGCCGCTATAGCATAGCTGGGATTAAACCCTCTGCTATCATTACCGGGAAAAATGGCCAATTGACGATCGAAACAAATGGCGATGTCATTTGTGAATACGGAGACCCTATCCCCCTTTTTGAACAGTGGATGAAAGAACATCGAAGCATGACAGATCTGAAATTGCCTGATTTTCAAGGTGGAGCTATTGGGTTTATTAGCTACGATAGTGTACGATATTTTGAAAAATTGCCTGAACTGGCTCTAGATGATTTAGATACACCAGATATTTATTTCCTTGTCTTTCAAGACGTTGCTGTATTTGACCATCAAACCAATATCTTGTATTTAATTACACATTATGGAAATGAATGTGAAAAAGAAATGGCCTATAATCGGTTAAATGAGTGGAAAACGATGTGGATGGAAGAAAAAAAGATAGATTTAGCCCATGAATTTCATCCAAGCATGAATTCAGAAAAACCAATATCCTTTATGGAGGAACCGTTTAAACAGGCGGTTGAAAAAGTCAAGGAATATATTTCTCAAGGTGATGTTTTCCAAGTTAATTTGTCTGTGCGTCAAGCAAAAGAGCTTAAGTGTCATCCGTTTTTCATTTATAAAACATTACGTGAATTGAATCCATCTCCATATATGGGATATATTCATACACCAGATTTTCAGATTGTATGTGGGTCTCCAGAGCTGCTCATTAAACGGAAAGGAAAGCAATTAAACACCCGCCCTATAGCTGGGACAAGATCTAGAGGTGTAAACGATGAAGAGGATTTGAAGCTTGCTCAAGAATTAATAAATAACGAAAAAGAGAGAGCAGAACATGTGATGTTAGTAGATTTAGAGCGTAATGATTTGGGACGGGTTTGCGAATATGGTACAGTAAATGTTAATGAATTTATGGTTATAGAAAAATACTCTCATGTCATGCACATTGTTTCGAACGTTCAAGGGATTTTGAAGGAAGGAAAAGGTTTTATGGATATTATCAGGGCTGTTTTCCCTGGTGGGACTATTACTGGGGCTCCGAAAGTGAGAACAATGGAAATTATTGAAGAGCTTGAGCCGACAAGAAGAGGATTATATACAGGGTCAATAGGATGGCTTGGCTTTAATGAAGATTTGGAATTTAACATCGTGATCCGCACATTGTTAGCCAAACATGGCTGGGCTTATGTACAAGCAGGAGCTGGAATTGTCATTGATTCTGTACCAAAATATGAGTATAAAGAGTCTCTTAAAAAAGCAGAGGCACTATGGCGAGCAAAAAGTATGAGCGAAGAAGAGAAAACTTTCGTATGAGGTGAGTAGAGATGATATTGATGATTGATAATTATGATTCTTTTACGTATAACTTGGTGCAATATTTAGGAGAGCTTGGTGAAGAACTTGTTGTGAAACGCAACGATGAAATAACGATTCAAGAAATAGAAGCTTTAAACCCGCGATATTTAATGATTTCACCAGGACCTTGTTCACCAAATGAAGCGGGTATTAGCTTACAGGCTATTGAATCATTGGCAGGGAAGGTTCCAATTTTTGGAGTGTGTCTCGGCCATCAATCGATTGCCCAAGCCTTTGGTGGAGATGTGATTCGGGCTGAAAGATTAATGCACGGTAAAACATCAATGATTTATCATGACGGCAAAACGATTTTTAAGAACCTTCCAAATCCGTTTACAGCAACACGGTACCATTCCCTAATTGTGAAAAAAGATACTTTACCAGATTGCTTTGAAGTCACAGCATGGACAGCTGAAAATGAAATAATGGGCATTCGCCATAAAGAACTACCAATTGAAGGTGTTCAATTCCATCCAGAGTCAATAATGACGGAAAACGGAAAAAAATTACTAAAAAATTTCCTAACAAGCTATTCCATTCAGGAAAAGAGTGTGTAAAAAATGTATCTTTATCTTAATGGAGAATTTGTTCATCAAAAAGATGCCTTTATTTCTCCATTCGACCATGGTTATTTGTATGGACTAGGCGTTTTTGAAACGCTTCGTGTTTATAAAGGACATCCATTTTTATTGGATGATCACCTAGAGCGTCTTCGCCATGGTCTAATACAATTAAATATTTCCTATTCTATTGATCGGGAAATGGCCGAAAACATCATAAACGAATTATTACAGTTGAATAACCTTCAAGATGCTTATGTTCGAATCAATATTTCTGCTGGTGAAGAGGAGCTAGGGCTTTCTGCAAATCCTTATGTAAAGCCTACAGTCATTTTTTTTATGAAAGATATTCATCTTCCTAAAAATCAACAAAAAGAAGGTAGGTTTTTAACCATTAAACGAAACTCCCCGGAAGGTTCTTTTCGCCTTAAATCCCATCATTTTTTAAACAATATGCTAGCAAAACGTGAGATCGGTCCGAATCCAAAGGTGGAAGGGATTTTCCTTACAGAAGAAGGATATGTAGCAGAAGGGATTGTATCAAATATTTTCTGGGTGCATAACAATATTGTTTACACACCATCGATTAATACGGGCATTTTAAATGGAATTACCCGACAATTTGTACTAGAATGCTTACGAAAGCTTGATATACCTTTTATAGAAGGCTTTTTTACACCAAATGAATTGTTGAAAAGTGATGAAGTTTTTATAACGAATTCCCTTCAAGAAATTGTTCCAATTACGAATATTGGTAATCATCATTTTCTTGGACAAGCAGGAAACGTTGCGAAACAGTTAAAAGACCTATACGAAAAAAGCCGTCATCATTTATATAGTAGACATCAACTTTAAGTAGGTGATTTGGATGAATGTAAACATAAAACAGCGAAAAAGTGTCTTAAACTGTGGCCCCTATTCATTACATTATGAGGAAAAAACCCAAATAATGGGAATATTAAATGTTACACCTGACTCTTTTTCTGATGGCGGAAAATACAATCATATTGAAAAAGCAATTCAGCATGCTAAAAAAATGGTGGAACATGGTGCTGATATTATTGATGTCGGGGGGGAATCAACCCGTCCCGGTGCTGAAATGGTATCGGAAGAGGAAGAATTAGAGCGAGTAATCCCTGTTATTGAACGATTGGCAAAAGAGATTGAGGTTCCGATTTCGATCGACACTTATAAAGCTGAGGTGGCAAAACAGGCTGTACAAGCAGGGGCCACTATTATAAATGACGTTTGGGGGGCTAAAAAGGAGCCGGAAATTGCTGCTGTTGCAGCACATTATAACGTTCCTATTATTTTAATGCACAATCGCTCAAAACGAGATTATAGTGATTTAATCCATGATATCGTTCAAGATTTAATGGAAAGTGTTAAAATTGCAAAGGATGCAGGAGTAAAAGATGAAAATATCTTGTTAGACCCTGGTATTGGTTTTGCTAAAACATTTGAGGATAACTTAATCGTGATGCGAAACTTAGAAGCCATCACAACTTTAGGATATCCGGTTTTACTAGGAACCTCTCGGAAATCACTGATCGGTCATGTTCTTGATTTACCGACAAATGAGAGAGTCGAAGGAACAGGGGCAACGGTTTGTTTAGGAATCCAAAAAGGATGTCAGTTTGTACGTGTACACGATGTTCTTCCGATAGCGAGAATGGCAAAGATGATGGATGCCATGTTGGGGAAAGGAGTGTATCGTAATCGATAAAATTTATGTAAACGGAATGGAATTTTACGGTTACCATGGAGTTTTTCCAGAAGAAAATAAACTAGGCCAACGCTTTCGTTTAGATGTTATGTTGGAAGTTGATTTATCAAAAGCGGGAAAAACTGATGATTTAACTTTTACGGTTAATTATGCTGATGTTTATCAAATATGCCAAGAGATAGTCGAGCAAAAGGTATATAAGCTTGTCGAAAAGGTAGCAGAAGAGATTGCCCAATCGCTTTTACAGAAATTTTCGTTGGTTAAACAGTGTACGGTAAAGGTGATCAAACCTGATCCTCCTATCCCAGGGCATTATCAATCTGTAGCTATTGAAATTACGAGGGGAAGAACATGAATAACATTGCTTACCTATCATTAGGATCTAATGTAGGAGATCGTGAAGGATACTTAAATGCAGCCATTCAAAAACTAAATGAATATCCGGATGTTCATGTTGTAAAAAAATCTTCCATTTACGAAACAGATCCTGTCGGTTATACTGATCAAGATTTGTTTTTAAATATGGTCACTAAAATAAATACGAATTTATCCCCTTTCGATTTACTTTCATTACTACAATGCATCGAGAGAGAATTTAAGCGCAAGCGTGAAATTAGATGGGGACCTAGAACGTTAGACCTTGACATTTTATTGTACAATCATGAAAATATTGAAACAGAACAACTAACTGTACCGCATCCTAGAATGTTTGAACGTGCTTTTGTATTAATTCCTTTGTTTGAAATAGAGCCTAACCTACAACTTCCTCATCAAAATCAACTTCTTGAGGATCTCGTAGGTGAATTAAGAGATAAAAAAGGAGTACGAGTATGGAAGCGGAAAAATGGGGAAGACGAATTCGTGCTTTTAGAAAGCTAAAGGGATATACACAGGAGAGCTTTGCAAAGCATTTAGGTGTTTCTGTGTCAGTAATAGGTGAGGTGGAACGAGGTAATAAAGTCCCAAGTAAGCAATTGGTAGAAGAGATGGCCGAATTGCTTGGAATTAGTGTTGAAGAGTTAGCTCCTAAAGATGGCTGATGTAAAGGAGGTCGAGCGCATGTTTAAGATTGGCGACATTCAACTAAAAAACCGTGTTGTACTTGCACCAATGGCCGGTGTTTGTAACTCTGCCTTCCGTCTAACTGTGAAAGAGTTCGGAGCAGGGCTAGTTTGTGCAGAAATGGTTAGTGATAAGGCCATTTTATATAAAAATGCAAAAACGATGGGAATGCTTTATATAGATGAACGGGAAAAGCCTTTAAGTTTACAAATTTTTGGTGGAGAAAAAGAATCACTTGTAGAAGCGGCTAAATTTGTTGATAAAAACACAACAGCAGATATCATTGATATTAACATGGGCTGTCCTGTACCGAAAATTACTAAATGTGATGCTGGCGCAAAATGGTTATTAGATCCAAATAAAATTTATGACTTAGTGGCAGCGGTTGTTGATGCTGTAGAGAAGCCTGTTACCGTAAAAATGCGTATGGGTTGGGATGATGAGCACATTTATGCTGTTGAAAATGCCCGAGCAGTGGAACGGGCTGGAGGCCAAGCTGTTGCTATACATGGTCGTACTCGAGTGCAAATGTATGAAGGTGTAGCCAATTGGGATATCATTAAAGAAGTAAAACAGTCTGTCAATATTCCAGTTATAGGAAATGGGGATGTGAAAACACCTCAAGATGCTAAACGTATGCTTGATGAAACAGGGGTTGACGGCGTAATGATTGGACGAGCAGCCCTTGGTAACCCTTGGATGATTTATCGGACAGTTAAATATTTAGAAACTGGCAAACTTATTGAGGAACCGAGTGTACAAGAAAAAATTAATGTATGTAAATTGCATTTAGATCGCCTTATTGATTTAAAAGGTGAGCATATAGGTGTAAGAGAAATGCGTAAACATGCTGCCTGGTATTTAAAAGGTATTCGAGGTAATGCCAAAATTCGTAATGCCATTAACACATGTGAAACAAGAGATGAGCTTGTTACACTACTTGATGACTTTGTAGAAGAAGTGGAAGCAAAGGAACAATCAGCCCAAGTAGGATAAAGTGTTTGTTTGTATTTCATCCATTTTACTGCCAGGTTCTCTGGCAGTTTTTCTACTTTTTTATTTAACGAAAATTTTAAAATTGGAGTTGAATGATTGATGAATCAAGAAGAGTTAAACAACCAACAAGAATTAAATGATCAGTTGAAGGTAAGACGTGAAAAACTACATATGTTGAGAGAAAAAGGAATTGATCCATTTGGAAAACGCTTTGAACGCACACATCAAGCAGCAGAATTAAAAGAATTATACAATCAATATTCAAAAGAAGAATTAGAAGAAAAAAAGGTATTTGTTGCTCTTGCAGGACGAATTATGACAAAACGAGGCAAAGGCAAGGCTGGTTTTGCTCATATTCAAGACTTATCTGGACAAATTCAAATATATGTCCGCAAAGATGCAGTTGGTGAAGAACAGTATGATATTTTTAACACAGCTGATTTAGGGGATTTAGTTGGAATTAAAGGAACGGTATTTAAAACAAAAGTTGGAGAACTTTCGATTAAAGTAACAGATTTTACATTACTTACGAAAGCACTCCGACCACTGCCTGACAAATATCATGGTTTAAAGGATATTGAACAGCGCTACCGCCAGCGGTACCTTGATCTTATTATGAATCCAGAAAGTAAAAATACGTTTATTACTAGAAGCAAAATTATTCAATCAATGCGCCGTTATTTAGATGATCAAGGGTTTTTAGAGGTAGAAACGCCAACGATGCATTCGATTCCAGGGGGAGCTGCAGCTCGTCCATTTATAACTCACCATAATGCTTTAGATATGCCTTTGTACATGCGTATTGCCATTGAGCTTCACTTAAAGCGGCTGATAGTTGGCGGGCTTGAAAAAGTATATGAGATCGGACGTGTATTCCGAAATGAAGGTGTTTCGACAAGACATAATCCAGAGTTTACAATGCTAGAGTTATATGAGGCTTATGCGGATTACAAAGATATTATGAAATTAACAGAAAATATGATTGCTCATATTGCAAAAGAAGTATTAGGTACGACAAAGATACAATATGGCGATCATGAAGTAAACTTAGAACCTGAATGGACTCGACTTCATATGGTAGATGCTATTAAACAATATACAGGTGTTGATTTCTGGTCTGTTAGAACAACTGAAGAAGCACGTGAGCTAGCCGAAGAGCATGGTGTAGAAATTACTGGCAATATGCAATATGGACATATTGTAAACGAGTTTTTTGAACAAAAAGTAGAGGATAAATTGATTCAACCTACATTTATTTATGGTCATCCAGTAGAAATTTCGCCTTTAGCGAAGAAGAATGATGAAGACCCACGATTTACAGATCGTTTTGAGCTATTTATTGTGGGGCGTGAACATGCAAATGCGTTTACAGAATTAAATGATCCAATTGATCAACGTGAACGTTTTGAGGCCCAATTAAAAGAAAGAGAACAAGGGAATGACGAAGCGCATTTGATGGATGAAGACTTTGTGGAAGCGTTAGAATATGGTATGCCACCAACAGGAGGGCTAGGAATCGGCATTGACCGTCTTGTCATGCTCTTAACGAATTCTCCATCCATTCGCGATGTATTACTATTCCCGCAAATGAGACATAAATAAAGTTATGACTGAAGGCTGTCCCATATGAGTCTGACCTCACGCTCCCTATTTTGTTGTCGGGTCTGGCGCTTAGATTTGGGGTAGCCTTTATTTTTTTAAAAAAAAGGGTTGAAAAACTCTTTAACAAATGATATATTAATTTTCGTCGCTGTTAAAATTGACTTTTTAAAAAACAAAAGAGTATTGACGCGGTAATTATTTGCTGTTATTATAATAAAGTCGCTCTTAAAAAGAGTATGAAAAACATGTTGACAAGACATATGATTTTGATATAATAATATTCCTGTACTATGGTGATCTTTGAAAACTAAACAAAACGAAGCGTTCCGTTAATTCTTTTTAATGAGCAAGGAACATCGACTAAAGACGTCACATCTTGTGACAACGTTGATGTCAGCACTTC
>JAUSTR010000014.1 GCA_030812955.1 Bacillus alveayuensis | reverse complement strand
CTTTCTTGTCCGCCAGTCATGGACATGACTAGAAAAAAAACCGCAGTAAGAACAGCGTTCTTCTGTAGTATTTTTCTCAACATGTAACAAATTGCGATCTTCAAGAAACACTTGTTTAACAACTTCAAATTCTGGCAAATCTAGTGATACGGAAAACACTTTAGAACCTCCTGTTATGTTAAGTCACGCTAACATTATTGCCAGGAATTCGTGAGTGTTTTCCTTATTTTTTGGGTTAAATCACAAAATGTGGTGATGAATCTTTATTTAAAATTGGAAGTGTTAGAAAATCGTCAAAGGTTATATACGCGATTTTTTAATTGATATGGATTGATTGCTAGATTTGGTACCTAATGGGCTAT
The DNA here is from genome assembly GCA_030812955.1 of Bacillus alveayuensis. Classification (GTDB taxonomy): domain Bacteria; phylum Bacillota; class Bacilli; order Bacillales; family Aeribacillaceae; genus Bacillus_CB; species Bacillus_CB alveayuensis. The sequence continues at coordinate 55,425 of JAUSTR010000014.1, read as the reverse complement.
AAAAAAATGGGAGATGACTCTATTTCTAGCTTTTCTGCCAGAGTCGGCAAGCGAGTCGCTTGCCGACTGGGCATGCTATACGCATGCCCTTCTCGAACAATAAACGCTCCTGCGGCCAAATTCATTTGCCCGTTTGCGTTCTTGTTCGAGGGATGTGGCAGAAAAGCATGTGTTCAGCCATACGATTCTGTATGTTTAAGTAAAATAATGGATAATCAACACTAGTGTTATACTTATTCATTTTTTATTTCTTTTTATCTCCGTTTAATCATGTTTCCGCTACTTTAGTTGTAGGGTTGGGCATAGCAACTCTTGGCTTTTTCATTACACCTTTTGTCGTAAGTTATAAGAAAGTTAAAGATTAAATTGAAAAAGTGGTTAGTTCATTAACTGCACAAGAAAGTCCGTATTTGGGAATAACAACATCGTTTTTCCTTTTAAATGTCTGATCACCTTTTCGGTCCCTTTCAGTTTGCTCTCTTTTGTTTTCTTATCAAAAGAAAAAAGCTAGACGATTGTCTAGCCTTATGATTGAATTGGTTTCTTTAAGATTCCTAGAAGAATAGCGGTTACCACGGAGCCGATTAAAATAGCTAATGCATATAGCCATGGATTCCCTTCTACAAAGGCGATAACAAAAGCGCCGCCGTGTGGAGCACGTAATCCGATATGAAATAGCATACTTAAAGCTCCAGCTGTCGCCGAACCAACGATAATGGAAGGTATGACGCGAATTGGGTCAGCTGCAGCAAATGGAATTGCCCCTTCCGTAATAAAGGAAGCTCCTAAGAAAATATTTGTAACACCTGCTTCACGCTCACGTTCTGTAAAGCGATTTTTGAATAAGAATGTCGCAATCGCAATACCTAATGGTGGGACCATTCCACCAGCCATGACCGCTGCGTGAGGCAAATAATTCCCAGCATCAATCATCGCAATTCCAAAGGTAAATGCTGCTTTATTAACTGGTCCTCCCATATCAACAGCCATCATGCCGCCAAGAATGATGCCAAGAAGCACTAAGTTTCCTGTGCCAAGACCATTTAACCAGTTTTTTAAGCCTTCATTTAATAAACTTACTGGGTCTATGATGAAAAAGTACATGATCAAACCTGTAATACCAATTCCAAATAACGGATATAACAATACAGGTTTAATGCCTTCCAATTGTTCAGGGAGAGAGGCGAACAATTTCTTTAAAGCGATTACAATATAACCAGCTAAAAATCCAGCAATTAGTCCACCTAAAAATCCAGCTTGACCTTGTGCTGCCATAAATCCACCAACCATACCTGGTGCAAATCCTGGACGGTCGGCAATGCTCATGGCAATAAAACCAGCTAATACTGGAATCATTAATCCAAAGGCATTTCCACCACCAATGGTCATAAGGGCTTCTGCTAATTCATGATGGGAAGGATCATTCGGATCAAACGCCTTAATGCCAAACATAAAGGATATGGCAATTAGAATACCGCCCCCAACAACGAACGGAAGCATGTTCGAAACACCATTCATTAAATGCTTGTAAATACCTTTTCGTTGTTTACTGCTATTTTCGTCTGAATGAGTGATAGTCGCATCCCCATGATAAATTGGAGCATCTTGTTTTAGGGCACGTTCCAGGAGCTCTTTCGGTTTGCGAATTCCATCAGAAACTGGTACTTCAATGACATGCTTACCCTTGAAACGAGCCATATCTACTTGTTTATCAGCAGCGACAATAATGGCTTTTGCTCGTTTAATATCTTCTTCTGTTAAAACATTTTTGGCACCATCTGATCCATTCGTTTCAACTTTTATTTGAATCCCCATTTCTTTTGCTTTTTCTCTTAAGGAATCTGCTGCCATATACGTATGTGCAATACCTGTTGGACATGCTGTTACGGCTAAAATGAGATCATGATGTTCATTCGTATTATCTGTTGTCGTATTTGTTTCATCTTGATCATAGTGATCAATAATTTGTAAAATCTCTTCTTTTGTTTTAGCTTCTAAAAGCATTTTGCGAACTTCTTCTTTTAATAATATGGTAGACAGTCTTGATAACGCTTGAAGGTGAGTATTGTTTGCACCTTCAGTTGCTGCAATCATGAAAAATAGATGTGCAGGATTTTGATCTAAAGATTCATAATCAATTCCTTCCATAGAGCGGCCAAAGGCGATCGCCGGCGCTTTGACAGCATTTGTTTTCGCATGTGGAATAGCGATTCCCTCGCCAATACCTGTTGTACTTTGTTGTTCGCGGGCTAATATCGCCTCTTTAAATGCCCTTCGATCTTGCAGTTTACCTGCTTGATCTAAAACATACACTAACTCATCAATGACTTCATTTTTGGACTTCGCTCTAACATGTAAATGTATCGTTTCTGTTGTCAATAATTCTATAATTCTCATAATTTCCCTCCTCGATCAAACACTTGAATATTTACTTCTGGAAGTAGCGCTTCCACTTCTTGTTTTTGACATAATTCAAGTGAAAAGGCTGTTGCACTACCGGAAGCAATCCCAAACTGAAATGCTTTTTGAACGTCATATGTTTGTATATATTTAGCGATAAACCCTGCGACAACGGAATCACCCGCTCCAACAGAGTTTAATACCTTTCCTTTTGGTGCAGAAGCATATAATGTCATCTTTTTGTTTATGAACAATGCTCCTTGATCTGCCATTGATACAATGACATTTTCCGCTCCCTTTGCCACTAGCTTTTTGCCATAGTAAGAGGCTTCTTCCATAGACTCAATCGTACAGTTGAACCACTCGCCAAGCTCATGATGGTTCGGCTTTATTAAAAATGGATGATATGGAAGAATGGAATGAATCAAATCTCCTGATACATCTACAACAAACTTCACTTCTTTTTCCCTACATGTAGAAGCGATTTGTTCATATAAACTTTTCGGTAAACTTTTTGGTACACTGCCAGCGATGACTAGCATATCGTTTGGAGTTAAATTGTTGATTTTTTGTAATAGTTGTTCAACTTCTTCATCAGAAATCGCTGGACCTAATCCATTAATTTCTGTTTCCACACCCGTTTTTAATTTAATATTAATTCTTGTATCGCCCTTGACGTTGACAAAATTCGTTTGAATCCCTTCATTTTTTAAAAACGTCTCAACATACTGACCTGTAAATCCACCAATAAAACCAAGAGCACACGTCTCAACTTGAAGACGGTTTAACACTCTTGAAACATTGATCCCTTTTCCACCTGGGAATTTGGCCTCATTTTTCATACGATTTAGTTGTCCTAATTGAAATGGTACGGCTTCCACAATATAGTCAACCGATGGATTCAATGTAACGGTGTAAATCATGTTCCCACAACCTTCATATCTGTTATTGCTGCATATTCTGCGATGACGTCTTGATCCGATTGATTTGTAATAATCGTTGCTTCCTGTATATTTGCAATTTTGGAAAAAGATATTTCATTAAATTTCGATTCATCTGCGAGAACAAATCCTTCTCGAGACAGTTGCAAAGCTTTACTTTTGATGAATGCTTCATCAGGGTCAGGTGTTGTGAATCCAAGTTCTTTATGGATGCCATTGACTCCTAAAAAGCACTTATCAAATCGGTATTGTTCAATGGATGACATGGCCCCTCTTCCAATAAGTGCTCCCGTTCTCGGTTTCACATATCCTCCTAGCAAATACGTTTTAATTCCTCTCGTTAATAATGGTTCAATATGTGTTAAACCATTTGTTACAACAACAATTTCTTTATCATTTGGTAAATAATCAATTAGCTGTAAGGTGGTTGTTCCTGCATCAATGTAGATGCAATCTTCATCTTCAATCATTTCTGCTGCAAATTTTGCAATGGCTTTTTTTGCTTCGATGTTTTTTAAAGATTTTTCTTTCACATCAGGTTCAGATAGTTTTCCTTTTAATTTTGTGGCACCACCGTGAACACGCTTTAAAAATTTCGCTTTTTCCAGCTGCGTTAGGTCACGGCGTATTGTTGATTCGGAAGCATTTGTTGCTTCAACTAATTCTTGAATTTTGACGATTTCTTTTTCTTTTAATAAGTCCAAAATCATTTGATGTCGTTCTTCTGTTAACATAGTTCTTTACTCCTTTCATGAAAACGCCTTCTCGTTGATTTCATTCTAAAATAAACATCAGCAAAAATCAATCATTTTTAATCATATTCATTCAAAAATAATCAAAAACAACCACGTGAATGAAATTAGTCATTAAACGAAAAATATACAGGAAATATGAATGGAGCTCTAAGTTTTTTATGATGGAAAATCAAATTAGGAAGGATGCCTTTTTCATGCCTTTTGTTACCTTACCAAATAACATCAAACTGTATTATGAGTTGTATGGAAGTGGAACCCCGATTGTTTTTATTCATCCAACAAGTATGGGACTTTTAACATTCAAATATCAAAAGCCATTATCAAAACATTTCAAGTTGTTAATGTATGATCTACGCGGAAATGGACAGAGCACACATCATCATGAATACATGAGTATATCCACATTATCTGATGATCTTTATTTCCTTTTAAAAGAATTGAAATTAAAAGAAGTCTTTATCTGTGGGTATTCAAATGGTGGTTGTATTGCACAAGAGTTTGCAATCAAATATCCTGATTATGTTAAAGGAGTAATATTAATCGGAGGATTTTCAGAGGTCAATACTTTTTTACTTCGCACCGAATTTTTATTAGGCATTTTAACAATACGGTTTGGCGGCCTTCCTCTTGTTGCTAAGGCTATAAGTAGAGCCCATGCTAAATCGAAAGCTTTTTATCAAGAGCTAGAATGCTACATCAATAAATCAGACAAAAAAATGGTTTCTCACATGTACCAAATAGGGCTTGATTACGTAGCGACAAATCGACTTCAACAAATAGAAGCGCCACTTCTCCTTGTCTATGGACAAAAGGATTACTATGTCCACTCTTACCAATACGCTTTTCAAAAGTACGTAAAAAATGTTGAGGTTGTTTATGTATCGAATGTTAAGCACCAAGTTCCAACATTAAAAGGGGAGGAATTAAATGCGATTATTCATCAGTTTGTTGACAAAAATAAATAAGTTAAATTTGATGTAAAAGAATTTTAACCGAATAGACTCCTTTTTATCGCACATCGTGAAGAATTGTTGGATAATGCGATTGAAACGTTTTAACAGGTTATTCCGAAAAACGAGTTGTATGGAAAAATTACTAGGAGCGTTAAACAAACTGAAAAGCCGTATATTTTCAGTACTGTGCAATCTCTTCATAAAGAAGAAACCTTATATAAGTTTTCACGTGAGGAATTTGATTATATTGTGGTCGATGAATTCCATCATGCAGAAGCTCCTCCTTACCGAAAAGTGCTTGATTATTTTGAACCAAAGTATTTGCTTGGATTGACTGCAACCCCTGAACGAATGGATGGTCGTGATGTATTAGAGCTTTGTGATCATAATATTGTGTATGAAATTCGCTTACGAGATGCTTTGAACGCCGATTTATTAGCACCCTTTCATTATTTTGGTGTATCTGACCATACGGTAGATTATAGTCAAATCCCGATGAAAAATGGCTTCTTCCAAGAAGACATTCTTGTTCAGGCATTAAAAACGAATGAGCGGACAGACTTTATAATTGAGATGATTAACACATATGGCTACGACGGAGATCGAATGACCGCTCTAGGTTTTTGAGCATGCAAAATATATGAGCGAAGAATTTAATAAACGGGGGTTCAATGCGACGTATTTAACAGGTGAACATAGTGTTGCTGAACGTGAAGAAATGATTCGCCGTCTAGAGGATGAGCATGACCCGTTACAAATAATATTTACAGTGAATATTTTTAACGAAGGTATTGATATTCCGAAAGAGAACCTTATCTTATTTTTAAGACCTACAGAATCATCCACCGTATTTATTCAACAATTAGGACGAGGGATTCGAAAAATAGTAGGAAAAGAGTTTGTAACCATTTTAGACTTTATCGGAAATTATCAAAAATCATTTGTCGATCCACTCGCTATTTCCGGTCAGATCAATCAGAAGGCGTTTGATACAGATTCCTTACGAGTCGCTGTTACACATGAATTTGCTGATTTACCAGCAGGATCATACGTGGATTTAGATCCGATTTCACAAAAAGAAATACTCGAAAAAATCGTTTTGTGGTCGTAAATAGCATTGCTAGATGATTTTAAGTAGGTATCAATCATACTATTTCCACAAGAAAACCCTTGAACCAAATTATAAGTTTTGTCCAAGGGTAGAAATTCAATTTTTTTTAACCAGATTCCCTATTAAGTCCGATATGGACACCTTATTTACCGGTATTTCCCTTTCATATTTGGTTAATTTTAATATATCTAACTATAAGCTTATGCTAGTATTCAATGATGATTTATATTCAAAAAACTACGCCTCAAGTCTTAGTCTAAAATAAAGCTCAGGCTCGTTATAGCATTTTTGAAGAAAAGGTAAGATGAAGACAAGAAAGGAGGAAACGCCAAAATGAAAAAAATCGTGTTATTGACAGTCGGGATTATTTTAGCCTGTATCTTTTTAGCTCATCTTGGACCGATGATTGGGCTTATCATTTCGTCCGTCATTTTCTACTACGCTTTCAAGGAATTTATGAAGGCTGACAAAACGTTTGTGAAAGTATTGCTTGGGATCATTGCAGTTATTGCGCTCATTGCAACACTGTCAAACGTCCCAGCATTCGTCGGGCTAGTGGCTTTAGTTGGGTTGTACTATATCTATAAAAACTGGAAGAAGGAAAAAGAGTCTCCCGAAGTAGACGATCCTTTTACGAACTTTGAACGCGAATGGCAAAAGCTACAAAAAACGAATTGAAAGGGGTAATTTGAAATGGGCTTATTTTCACGCTTAAAGCAAGTAGTTGAAGCAGATTTACACGATTTACTCGACCAAAAGGAACAAAAAAATCCAATGGCGATGTTAAATCATTATTTACGCCAATGTGAACAAGAAGTAGAAAAAGTTAAGAAGCTTGTGGAGCGTCATCACACGTTGAAACATCAATATGAAAAAGAATACGAAGAATCAGTAAAGATGGCGGACAAACGAAAGCATCAAGCAGCTGTTGCGAAAGAAGCGGGAGCACAAGAATTATACGAATTTGCTTTAACGGAACAACATCAGTACGAAGAAAGAGCAGAGCGTATCTTGCAATTAAAAGAACAAGCCGAAAAAGAACTCGAGCAGCTTGAGCAAAAATATGAGCAAATGAAGCATAAGCTAAAAGATATGCACGTAAAAAAATTAGAACTCATGGGAAGAGAAAACACAGCGCGTGCTCATTACCGCATGAACAAAGTACTTGAAGATAACAAATATACAGAAAAAGCATTCTCACGCTTTACTGAAATGGAGCGTTATCTTGAAGAACTAGAGCGAAAAGTAAAATCACGCTACTTTGAAACGACGATTGATGCCAAAATCGCTCAACTCGAAAAAGAGTTAAAGACAAAAGAAACAATTTCAAACGAATAACAAATCATGGTATGCTAAAGGCGTAGAATCTTCTACGCCTTCGTGTACAGATAAATTTTTCAGACTAAATGAAAAGGCTTGACTTTCGAGTACGAGTCCGATGAGGAAAGTTAGCAGATTACTTGAATCGGGTAAAATAACAAAGATTGCAGATCGTATCTGCACCTTATTCGTATCGATACACCTAAGAAGAAAGAGCAGAAAGGAGGAGATGTCATTGTTCAACAAATACGACGGTTGGTCATGGATTTTTTTCATCACAGTCGGCCTATTACTATTTGAAATTATTTTTTTAGATGGTGGCATGCTTTACTTTCTGTTCTTTTCAGCTTTATTCATATACATCGGAAAAAAATATTATCATAAGTTCATTGGCAAAATTGTTTTTTGGGTGAGCTTAGTCAATGCCGTCATTGCCATTTTTCACACATTGGCATTTCGCTGGATTGTTTTTTCCGTTATCATTTATTTTTTTATCCAATACGTTAAGTCAAAGAAAACTCAATCCAATATAAAAGTCGAAGAAATGAAAAAAAGTGAAGAAACCTCATCAACGATTTTACGAAAAAAGCCTTATTTTCAAAATAAATTGATCGGTCGTCAAAGCACACCGCAAGCGATTTATGAATGGGAAGATGTCAACGTCCAAGGGTTTGTTGGCGAGGTTATCATCGATTTAAGTCAAACAGTTTTTCCAAAGGGAGAGGCACTCGTTTTTGTAAGGCACTTTTTCGGAAATGTCCAAGTGCTTGTGCCATATGATATGGAAGTGTCGGTGCACTCCTCGATGGTGGTTGGAACCTATGAAATTTTCGACCAAGTCAATGAACGTGTATTAAATGAATCCATCGTTTATCAAACAGCAGATTATGCAAAAGCTGAACAGAAATTAAAAATCGTATCGTCCATGTTTGCTGGCCATATAGAGGTGAAGCGGGTATGAATGTTATAGGGCGTCACCTCTTATTCGGTTTCCTTTGTGCATTGGCGATGGTGATTGGTGTCATCGGTTTATATCTTATTTCGTATCCACTTGAGGAATGGTCAGAATGGTGGACAGTGAAAGCTTACGGAATTCCCTTTATTTTAGCCCTTTTATTTATTCTGATCATCATAGGAATATCCATGGGGCTTTTTTTCGGCTGGTATTGGAAAAAGCAATTTTCAACAATTAACCGGTCGTTAACACAACTTCGAGCCAGCTCACCGAAAAAAGAGAGTGAAGAAAAGCATATTGCCGAAGTAGAAGAAATTTTATATAAAATCCAGAAATGGCAGGAACAGTTTCAAGAGCAAACAAAGCTTGCTCAAAAGCTAGCTAATCAAAATGCAGAAGAACAGGAAAAGCAAATGCAGGAGCTCGTGTCAAAAGAACGAAGCCGATTGGCAAGAGAGTTGCATGATTCTGTAAGCCAACAGCTGTTTGCCGCATCCATGTTAATTTCAGCGATTAATGAATCAGAGGAAACTTCTTCCCCTGCATTACAAAAGCAATTAAAAATGATTGAACAAATGGTTCATCAATCACAGCTTGAAATGCGAGCATTGCTCCTTCATTTACGACCAGTCCCATTAAAAGGAAAGAGCTTAAAGAAAGGGATGATCGAGCTACTTGCTGAATTAAAACAAAAAGTGCCAATGGAAGTAAAGTGGAAAGTTGAATCGTGTACTTTAGAAAAGGGAATAGAAGATCACTTGTTTCGTATTTTACAAGAAGCGGTTTCGAATACCCTTCGCCATTCTAAGGCCTCTACATTAGAAGTGTTGTTTATCGTTCGCGATCAATTTGCCATTTTACGTGTCGTAGATGATGGCATCGGTTTTAATGTGGAAGAAGTGAAAACAACCTCATACGGACTTCAAACGATGCGTGAAAGAGCACTAGAGATCGGTGGAAATCTTCAAGTTGTCAGTCTTCCAGGAAAAGGGACGCGACTCGAAGTGAAAATTCCGATTATGGAGGGAGACGATGATTAAAGTATTGTTTGTTGATGACCACGAAATGGTGCGAATCGGTGTGTCATCATATTTATCCACTCAACCAGATATTGAAGTAATTGCAGAAGCTGAGGATGGAAAAGAAGCGGTTGAAATGGCCATCAAGCTTCGCCCAGACATCATTTTAATGGATTTAGTTATGAAAGAAATAGACGGAATCGAAGCAACGAAACAAATTATCAAACAATGGCCTGATGCTAAAATCATTATCGTCACGAGTTTTTTAGATGATGAAAAAGTATACCCAGCTCTTGAAGCCGGAGCGACAAGTTATTTGTTGAAAACTTCAAAGGCAAGTGAAATCGCAGACGCCATTCGAAAAACATACCACGGTCAAACCGTTCTCGAACCAGAAGTAACCGATAAAGTCATGGCCAAAATGCGTCGCCCTTCCAACCGTCTGCCACACGAAGAATTAACGAAGCGTGAAATGGAAATCTTGCTATTAATGGCCCAAGGAAAAACCAATCAAGAAATTGCCGACGAACTATTTATCGCCTTAAAAACAGTCAAAACACACGTCAGCAACATACTCAGTAAATTAGAAGTCCAAGACAGAACGCAAGCAGTTATTTATGCATTTAAACATCATTTAGTGGATCCCACCTAGAAAGGATAGGTGGGGTTATGTGTTTTTTGAAGACAAATAAGAAATAATGACACAATTGTTTAACTTTTGTATAGGTTGAACATTAAGTTGTTCAGTAGGATTTAATGATTCACAGTGACCGCTAGACTTATTTAGATACTAAACCAGATAACTGATAATCAGTTGGATATTAGTCTGTTAGTCCCACCAATTAAACATCGAATAATTTGTATGGACAGTAAGTCTTTTCAGACGAATAAAATTATACTAAGCTCCTTAAAGGATACATTCAACATTTACAAAAGCAATCCCTCAGCTCTTATGAACTAAGGGATTCACCTTTCATTAATCGCTCCATAATTCTCCGTTTTTTATAGAGCATCTTGCCAGCTTCGCCAATGTCTTCAATCATTGACTTGTTGACAAATGAGCCAAATAAAATGCCTGCAATCGGAATCATTTGCAATAATTTTTTCCAGCCGAAGTTATCGCGGCAGCTAGCCATCACTTCAAGCCAACCTTGAACTTGAGAGATCGTTTGTTTATTAAGGTTCCCTTCTGGGTAATCATAAGCAGAAAGCTCTTCTAAAATGGCTCGTTTTCCAACAATATCAGATAAGGCAAATTGAAGACATTTTATGATAAAAACTCGCTCCTTTTTTTCATTTGGATCATAGCCATAACTCATGGCAATTTCTTGAAGTGTTTTTAAGGAAATACCGAGTATGAGTGGAATATCAATCGTTAAAGTGAAAAGTCCACCAATTCCTGTTGTCGCTCCTTGAGTCATTGCGATTTTCGCTCTTGACGAAATAATCTCATCACTCACCTCGTCCATTAAAGCAATAGGTTGATTAGAAATTATGGAGAATTCGAGATTTTCCTGTTTCAGCTTTTTCTCAAATCGTTTGATAATGCTTTTTTCATTAATCAAATATTTCCCGCCTGTTTGTATATAGCTTCCGATTTCATCTAACGCTTGGCCAATTTTTTGATGAATAAATTGGGGAGTCAACCGGTCAAGAATTTTAAAGGGAAGGCGACTAAAGCGTTCCCAAAACCAGAGCCCTTTTTGGTCTTTTTCCCATTTTTGAATTTCCTCAAGATGTAGTAATAATTGCTCACGGGTTTCTTCAGATGTCAAAGTCGTCACCTCTATTTGTGAATTCAATTGAAAGAATTTATGCATGAAAAAATATTAGAAAGTCATTTTAACAAAGGGGGGTTCCCAATGTTAATTAGAATCCAATTATTTTACTAAAGTAGCTCTGTTAGGAGGTTCTATACTGCTATTAATTGGTGGAATCATTAAACTTGCTATTTAAGCTTTAACCAAACAATTTTAGTCTGGTTTTTTATTTATACTATGTTAGGTATTTGAATCTATTTTACCAATTGTTTCTATGTATTTTTGAAATGTCCAACATTAGCCACTAATTAGTGTTACAATATTTTTGATGAATATTTTTTATAATCGGAAGTGATTGATGTGAAAAAAAGTTCCCCCAAATACTTAATTATTTTGTCTATAATATTTGGCATCATGATTGTTACCTCTGCCATTCAAGCTGTTCTGTCACCATACCCGTTTATTAGATTAGTAAATGTTTTTACAATTATTTTTCTTTCAGGAGTTGTTGGTGCTTTTATAAGAGAACTATTTATATTAAGGCGTACTCATAATCAATAACCACTGTGTCAGTATTTTTTGCAAGTACTACACTTCTTTTTCGTTCGTAATATTATATCAAGTTTCCGAGAGATCTCTTTAAGTATCATATTTCTTTCATTTTGAGTTTGAAGATATTTAATTAAAAACCAAATGATAAATAGTACTGGAATAATATAAAAGTGGCATTATACTAGCCATTGTATTCCCTCCATTTATTATTTGAAAAATAAATTATGTAAGGGCTCTTTTATGGAGTTCATTGTAAAATACGACTATATAAAAAATTTTATTAATATGGTACAAATGAATTTTTTGATTTAGTAAAAATTAAGGATAAACATTTCCAGATTCAAGGATGTACCATTTTCCGTTTTTCAGGCCGAGTGATAAATACACTTCCCATCCCGTTTTACATAAAGAGCTAATTTCTTCAGTAACGATGACTGGACCGATTTCTGAGTCAAAATCTAGATCACCTTGTAGCCAAAGCTTTCCGTTTTCCACCCTTGTGATAGTAAAGTAATCCTCTTCATACTCTTCAAAATTTTCTTCTGCAATATTTGAGAATTTATGTAGTTCAAATATTAATCTTCCAACTCTCTCAACTAGAGGGAGATCGTCTTTTAATTCATTCACAATTTCCATTTGCTCTTCGTATTCTTCTTTTGAAATATATTGTTGATCGTACAGCCATTTCACTAATTTTTTCATGACCGTTCCGTTAGTTTTTAAGAAGGATTCACTAACCATCGCTTTTTTAATTAAAAAATATCCTAAAAATTCATGAATAACAGGATAAGTTATTTTTTCAACACCAAATATATCGGTAAACTCGATCCCTTTTTCCATTGCTTGAAATAGCTTTTCATGTTCATCTCTATCTAAGGAGGTGTGTCCATATCCATTTAGAAAGATTGTAAATAATTCAATAACAGATTCGTATCCTTTATAAGTTTTTTCAGACAAACGTTCTTTTTGTTCAGATAAAAATTCGTCTAGGGCTTTACGAATGGATGGCATCAATTTCCTTCTCCTTTACTAATAGATTCATTATCATTATGACAAGTGTAAGATGTAAATAAAAGGTTTTTTTCAAATAGTAGAGAATTAAATGATGTGGAGTGCAAAATGCTGCTGGAGAAAGGAGCGGTAGTTGTTGATCATTCACGGAATCGAAGTAAAAGGAAAACTTATCGATGAAAAAACGCGCTGCAAGCATTACCATAAAGATGTTGATGTTATTGCCATCAAATTTTACTGCTGTAAAACGTATTACCCATGCTATGAATGTCACGAAGAAGAAGGCTGCGGAAACCACCAAGTATGGCCTAATGAATTATTTGATGAAAAAGCCATTCTTTGCGGAAACTGTGGCACAGAACTAACGATTGAGGAATACTTAAACTGTCATTACCAATGCCCTGAATGCCATGTACCATTTAATCCAGGCTGTGGAAGACATCGGCATTATTATTTTGGGGTCTGACCCTTGATGGGGACAGGCCCCTAAATATTAGTTTATTTCTTTTCTTCCACGATTATTTGTCCAATTAAGGAAATGACAGAGCCAACTGCTTGTATCCAGCTGCCACTTACTTTTAAAGATTCACTATTTATATGCTTTTCAAGGTTCTTAAAATCCTTATACTTGTTACGAACTTGTTCCAACTCATACACCCCGCTAAGAGCTTGCAACGAATTTCCTATTGCTTGTAATAAGTTTCCTATAATATTAATTGACTGATCTGCTGTTGTTTCGTTCTCTAATTCGTCTCCTACTATGACTAGTGCACCTAAAGCTTGTATCCAGTTACCAGTAATGATTAGTTTTTGTCCAGTTTCTTGTTCAAAGTCAATCACAAGCCCGGCAACTACCGTAACATTCCCGATTGATTGAACTTCATTCCCGATTCTCACAAGGGGGGATATTTTGCCTTGATCGTCTGCCTGCAGAGCATTTCCTGTTGCTTGTAAAACATTTCCCCATATATCTAGATCGTATAGCAAATCACTACTTATCACATTAGATGGCGTACTTCCAATAGCCGCGATAACAGTTCCTATTGCTTGAATCCATGAACCAAGGATTTCTCTAGATAGATTATCCATTTGAAGCGCCACCTATCATCAAGTTCTTACCTAATTATATTCAAAGGGGAGGTTCGATGTATGGTTTCAAGATGACATTTTATACAAGTTGGGTAGCGAATAAGGCGAAAGGAATAAATCGTCCTGTTGTTTAATAAAGGAAATTGCCTTCGTTAAACATCATAGTATACCTTGGGATTTATTGTGTGAATTTATATATGAATAAGATTGGATTTTCTTGCGGGTATTTTTATAAAAGGCTCTTTTTTCTAAAAGATTTTTGATTTACAACCATAGCTTTTCGACTGTCCAGGCAAGCGACACGCTTGCTATGTCACACTTTAGTGTGACGTGAACCGAACAAAAGGCGATGGTCGGACAAATGTAATTTGTCCGACGACGTGCTTTGTTCGGTTCATGGACAGTCGAAAAGCAACAAAGTTTACGAAAACAGCCTTATAAAAAATAAGGACGAGAGCTGCGAGAAATGAACTTATCTTTGTTTTAACTGATATTTTTTTAGCTTCCGATAAAGAGTGGTTCTGGCAATATTCATTCTTTTGGCGACAGCTGATAAATTCCAGCCTGTTTCCTCTAAAAGTCGGATCAGCACTTTTTTCTCTTCCGATTCGATAAGAGATAGCTTCTTTTGTTCGTTGTTGATGGAGGTAGTCATTCTGTTTTCCATTAAGTATATAGGTAAGTCTTTTAACGTAATGACAGGTGAATCGCTGAAGATGACGGCATGCTCAAGGACGTTTTGCAATTCTCTTATGTTTCCTGGCCATGTATATTGTAAAAAGAAATGATGCGTTTCGTCTGCAAGTGAAAGGGATTCTCTCCCATATTTTTTAGCCAATTGTTTTAAAAAGTACTCAGAAATGAGAACAATATCTTCCTTCCGCTCACGAAGAGGAGGAAGGTGGACGGTCACAACGTTTAGTCTAAAAAATAAATCCTCGCGAAAAAGCCCTTGTTTACATAAGGTATATAAGTTTTTATTCGTCGCGGCAATGATTCTAACATTTATTGGAATAGTTCGGGATGAACCTAGCCTCGTAATCTCATTTTCTTGTAGTACCCTGAGTAAATGAACTTGCAGTTCAAGCGGCATCTCCCCGATTTCATCTAAAAACAAAGTGCCGCCGTTTGCTTCCTCAAACTTTCCTTTTTTACCTTCTTTTGCGCCTCCAGTAAATGTTCCCCTTTCATAGCCGAATAATTCGCTTCCAATCAGCTCTTTTTGTATGGCACCACAGTTAATAGCCAAAAAAGGTTGATCGCATCTTTGACTCGATTTATGTATGGATTTGGCTATTTTCTCTTTTCCTGTACCGCTTTCACCTAAAAGAAGAATCGGAGCATTTGTAGGAGCCGCTTTATAGCATTTGTTTAAGGCTGTTAAAAATGCCTCTGATGTTCCAATGACATCCTCCCATGGTCCATTTTGGAAATTAAGTCGAGAAGAGGGAAGAACTGCTTTTTGGCTATCTTTCAACACAACCATATATCCAGCTACATTTCCCTTAAAATAAATCCGTTCAATCGTGAGGACTTTAAAACCACGAATCATCAAATCTATTGCATTGTAGCTTCCATTAGACGATTTGGACATCTTTTGAAGTTCTTGGATTAACGGCTGAAAATCAAGATTTACCATCAAATCTCCTACATGCTTAAGGTTAAAGCATTCTTTTAATTTTTCGCTGCATTTTACAACGAAAAAGGCGTGGTTGAGGACAAGAATATCATCGTTTTTCCACTTATGAGCTTTTTGAAAATAATACTCGGTTAAAAAGTTGTGCACTTTCATATAGACGTGTGCAAGCTGCTTTTCGATCACTTGTGCAATGGATACAGCTAAACTAAGAGTGTGAGGTTGGGCGTTCCCCCAAAATCCAGTAAAATCGATGGCACCGATAATCTCTTGTGTGAAGGGATGTGTGATAGGAGCTGAAGAACATGTCCATGGATGACATCCTTGGCAAAAGTGTTCAGCAGAGAAAATTTGAATGGGATGTTTGGTGACAATACACGTGCCAATCGCGTTTGTGCCTGCAGTTTTTTCGCTCCAGTCCATACCAGCTGCGAAATTCATTTTTTCTGCTTCCCGTAAGACATAAGATTCTCCTTTCAAATAAATAATATGGCCGTTTTCATTGGATAACGTGACTAGGTAGCCGGTTCCTTTCATTTTGTCAAACAAATCATCGATAATCGGTTCTGCAACTTGATATAGCTCACTCTCCTGTAATAAATCTGTTAAATTGTCTTTTGATAAAGCTACCTTCGTTTGCAATTGCCGCGGATCAACACCTGTTTTTTGACAGCGCTTCCAAGAATCTAAAACATTTTTTCTTATATTCCCAGCTATTTCATCTTGCCACGATTTTGTAACAAACCTTTCCCATAAAATTTCTAATTCTTTTGTTCGATTAGATAAATTATGTGTTGAGAAGATCGAAATAAAAGGATTACTCATGTTGTTCCCCACATTTTTCCCTCCTTTTTATTATATTAATTTTAAGAATATTTTAACATTTTATACGATGAAAGGGAATCGAAGATTATTGTATTGTTTCATGGAAAAATTGTAGCGAAACAGTTGTAGCAATTCGCTACAGTTCATCAATCGATTTTTAATAAAGGCTCTTTTCTAAAAGATTGTTGCTTTACAACCATAGCTTTTTAACTGTCCAGGCAAGCAACAAAGTTTACGAAAACAGCCTTAATAAAACCTCTCTTATTTCAATATTCTGAAAATTGGCACGTAACTTGCAAAGATAAAAGTGAAAACGAAATCAATGTTTGAGAAAAGAAAGGGGAGAAAAGGATGGAAACAGTTGCAACTCGGAATGCGCAAATACTTGCGATCGATGCAGGGGGGACGATGACTGATACCTTCATCATTGACGACAATGGTGATTTTGTCGTTGGAAAGGCCCAATCTACACCTGATGACGAATCGATTGGTCTAATCAACTCTGCAAGAGATGCCTTAACTTACTGGAACACAACAGTAGAAGAACAATTTCCGCAGCTCCTTGCAGGTGTCTATTCTGGAACCGCGATGCTAAATCGTCTCGTGTCAAGGAAAGGACGCCGGGTCGGCTTAATCGTGAATAAGGGGATGGAGGATTTTCATCGTATGGGCCGGGCGATCCAAGCTTATCTCGGTTATTCTTATTCAGACCGTTTGCATTTAAATACCCATCGTTACGATCCTCCGCTTGTACCAAGGGAGTTGACGAGAGGCGTAACCGAAAGAGTGGACTTATTTGGAAACGTTGTCATTCCGCTTTATGAACATGAAGTCGAGCCTGCCGTTGTGGAACTATTAGAACAAGATGTTGAAGCGATTGTCATTAGCTTGCTTCATTCTTACAAAAATCCTCAACATGAACGAAAAGTCCGTGATATCGCCAAAGAAGTGATGAAGAAAGTCGGAAAAGAAATCCCGGTTTTTGCGTCAGTAGATTATTATCCTGTCCGAAAAGAGTCTCATCGCACAAATACAACTATAATAGAAGCCTATGCAGCCGATCCGTCTCGTGAGACATTGTCAAAAATCGATCACATGCTAAGAGAGCATGGTGCGAAATTTGATCTTCGGGTCATGGCAAGCCACGGTGGAACAATTAGTACGCGTGCAAATGAGCTTGCGAGAACGCTCGTTTCTGGTCCGATTGGTGGAGTCGTTGGCGCAAAATATCTTGGGGAACATCTCGGAATTCGTAATATTGCATGCTCCGATATCGGTGGGACAAGTTTTGATATGGCCCTTATTACTCAAGGGGATTTAAGCATTAATACTAGTCCGGATATGGCTAGACTTGTTCTGTCATTACCTCTTGTTTCGATGGATACAGTTGGAGCGGGGGCTGGAAGCTTTGTCAGAATCGATCCGAACTTCAAGTCATTAACACTAGGTCCAGACAGTGCGGGATCAAGAGTAGGCGTCTGTTATAAGGAAGGCGGTATCGAAACGGTAACGGTTACCGACTGCCATGTCGTCCTCGGACTCATCAATCCAGATAATTTCCTCGGTGGTGAAGTCAAGCTAGATCCGCAAAGAGCTTATGATGCGGTTAAGAAACAGATAGCCGATCCGCTCGGATTATCTGTAGAAGACGCAGCATATGGTGTGATCGATTTACTTGAGTCTCAGCTGCGCAATTACCTTGAATCTATGATTCTTGGAAAAGGGTATTCACCATCCCAATATGTATGCTTTTCTTACGGAGGCGGTGGTCCTCTTCATACGGCTGGCTACACGAAAGGTCTTGGCTTTGAAGATGTTCTAGTCCCTGCTTGGGCAGCTGGATTTTCAGCTTTTGGCTGCGGTGCGGCAGACTTTGAATACCGCTACGATAAAACGCTTGATATCAATGTAAACTCTGATGATGGAGATGACAATAAGATAAAGGCTGGTAAAGAATTGCAAGATGCATGGGACGAACTTATGGAAAAAGTAGCGGCTGAATTTGAGAAAAATAACTTTAACAGAGAAGATGTAGATTTCCGCCTTTATTTCCGCATGCAGTACCAAGGCCAGTTAAATGACCTTGAAATTGAAGCGCCAATTAAAAAGTTTAAGAGTGTTAGTGACTGGGAGGCACTTGTCAAAGCATTTGAAGACACGTACACGAGAGTTTACGCAAAAGCAGCCAAATCGCCTGAGCTTGGCTACAGTATTACAGGTGCAATCATACGGGGCATTGTCGAAGTAGCTAAACCGAGAATTCCTGAGGAGTCATTATCAGGAGAAACTCCGCCGAAGGAAGCGTTTCTTGGCCAGCGCGATGTGTACTGGAAAGGCGAATGGATCAAGGCAAACATTTGGGAAATGGAAAAACTAAAGCCAGGCAACAAAATCAGTGCCTTTTCCATTCTTGAATCTCCAGCTACAACGTTTGTCATTCCACCTGGCTTTGAAACATATCTTGATGAGCATCGCATTTTCCATCTGAAAGAACTTTCATGATAAAGGGGGTTATTTTTCATGACGATGACTGAAAAAACCTTACAAAACCGTCAAAATATTGGCTGGGACGGAAAAACGATCAAACAGATGCGCAAGGAAGTGGATGAAATTAGCCGAGCGACAGGATATTATGCAGGGTTAAGGACATTACCATTAAAAGAAACCGATCCGATCCGCTATGAAAAAATCTTTTCGAAATTGCGGGGAGGGGTTGTCCATGCAAGGGAAACGGCCAAAAGAGTAGCGGCTTCCCCGATTGTTGAGCAGGAAGGAGAATTATGCTTTACACTTTATACGCCAGAAGGAGATTCCATTGTCACTTCAACTGGAATTATCATTCACGTCGGGACGATGGGTGCAGCAATTAAATATATGATTCAAAATGATTATGAAGAAAATCCAGGTATTGAAGATGGAGATATATTTTGTAACAATGATTGCCAAATCGGAAATGTTCATCCATGTGACGTTCATACGATTGTCCCGATCTTTCACGATGGTGAGCTAATTGGTTGGGTTGGCGGGGTTACCCATGTCATCGATGTTGGCGCAACGGCACCAGGAAGTATGACAGTCGGTCCGGTTACCCGATATGATGATGGATACCAAGTGGCCTGCCGAAAAATCGGTAAAAACGATACGCTCTTTAAGGATTGGCTCATTGAAAGCCAGCGTTCTGTCCGAACAACAAAGTACTGGCTGCTTGATGAACGGACGCGCATTGCAGGCTGCCACATGATTAGGGATCTTGTCCTTGATATTATCAAGGAGGAAGGTGTTGACACATATAAGCATTTTATTCGAGAGGTGATTGAGGACGGACGCCGCGGCTTTGTTAATCAGGTGAAAACGTTGTTGATTCCGGGTAAATACCGCCAAGTTTCATTTGTGGACGTACCATATAAAAATCTTGATGTTCCACCTTACGCTCGCGTAAACACGATTATGCATGCACCGACTGAACTGACTGTTCACAAGGATGGCAAGTTTCAAATCGACTTCGAAGGGGTCAATCGATGGGGTTGGCACAGCTACAACGCAACGCCTGTTTCGATTACGAGCGGTATATGGGTTATGATGTCGCAAACTCTTATCCCGAACGATCGGGTAAATGACGGAGCTTATTATGCGAGCCAATTTGACCTACCATACGGATCATGGTTAAATCCAGACGATATTCGGACCGCACACAGCTATGCATGGCACTTCCTCGTGTCAGCGTGGAGTCCGTTATGGCGTGCACTTAGCCGCAACTACTTTGCCCGGGGATATTTGGAAGAAGTCAATGCTGGTAATGCGAATACGTCGAACTGGCTGCAAGGAGGCGGTTATAACCAATTTAATGAAAATCATGCCGTTAACAGCTTCGAATCAGCAGCTGAAGGTGTTGGAGCAAGTGCGGTTCGAGACGGTATCAGCCATGCAGCGGCGATCTGGAACCCTGAAGGCGATATGGGAGATATGGAAATTTGGGAGCTTGCCGAACCACTCCTTTATTTAGGCCGAAGCATTAAACCAAATACAGCAGGGTACGGAAAATACCGTGGCGGCAGCGGATACGAGACTTTACGGATGGTATATGGTGCGAAAGACTGGACGATGTTCTTTATGGGGAATGGCTACATGTCAAGTGACTGCGGTTTAATGGGCGGCTATCCAGCAGCATCTGGCTACCGTTTTGAAGCACATGGTACAAACTTGAAAGAACGAATTGAAAAGAGACTACCAATTCCAACAGGTGGAGATACTGACCCGGATAACCCGAAATATGATCATTTAATGGAAGCGAAGGAAATTATCCGCGATAAGCAAGCTATTACGACTGAAACCATTTTTGAAAATTACGATCTATATTTAAATTACCTTCGTGGGGGTCCTGGATTTGGAGATCCGCTTGAGCGCAATCCGAAAATGATTGAGGATGATTTAAATGAAGGACACCTGCTTCCGCGCTATGCTGAAAGCGTTTACGGTGCTGTTGTGAGTCAAAATGAAAAGGGTAAGTATATCGTTGATGAGAAAGCGACCGATAAGCGTCGGAAAGAAATGAGAAAAGAGCGTCTTAAGCGAGGACTTCCAGTAAAAGAATGGATAAAGCAGGAGAGACAAAAAGTTATCAACAAAGAAGCGGCTGTGCAAGTTCGACATATGTATGCAGGAAGCTTTGCTTTAAGTGAAAAATTTGTGAATGAGTTTAAAGAATTTTGGAAGCTTCCGAACGAATGGCATTTAACAGAAGACGAGTTAGGCGTGCCGACCTTTGGGGCGAAAATAAATCGCCAGAAAAAATCATAACGAATGGGGTGAGATTATGACACAATATGATCGTAAAACGATTGAAGAGTTAATTGATGGATCGATTGATTTTTACAAATTAAAAGAAATGCTTTCAAATTTTAAGGATGCTGACCGATTTGACAAGTATATTAGCATCCTGCAGGAAAGGGTTCCGTGGGACGATCCAATATTGCTGCCAGCTGGACTTCACCTTTACATCGTTCAGAAGCAAGACGGCAGACGAATCGTAAAATGTGATTGCGGACATGAATTTTGTGAGGCTAGTGACAACTGGAAGCTGCATGCTCTCATCTATGTTCGTGATACGGAGGCAAAAATGGCGGAACTATATCCGAAAATGCTTGCACCAGATCCAGAGTGGCAAGTTATTCGTGAATACTATTGTCCGAACTGTGCGAGCCAGCTAGAGGTAGAAGCAGTCACACCATGGTACCCAATATTAAAAGATTTTGAGCCGGATATTGATGCTTTTTATAGCGAGTGGCTGAATCGTCCACTTCCTCAGGTGAAATAAGCAATGAAAGAAAACGCAATTTGAACTAAACAGGTGAATAAAAAGGACAAAAGTGTACAAAAGAGACTGTCTCATCAGGTCATAAAAATGGACCTTTTACGAGAGAGTCTCTTCCTTTTATGAAGAAATGTTATTTATTTGGTTATGACTTTAATTTTTTTCCAATGGTGTTAGCTGCAAGTATAGCTGCGTAAACATCATCTGGTGTAACTGGAAATGGCATGTTGTGAATCGTTTCGCCTTCTTGGCAGGAAGCTTCGGCCACTTTTCGTATTTTAGACTCAATATCTTCGGTAATGCCCATTTCTTCAAGTGTAACTGGCAAGCCGATCTCTGCACAGAGGTTTACGTATTTTTGAATTTCTTCGATGCTGCGGTTTTCTAAAACGAGTTGAGTGATTGTTCCAAACGCTACTTTTTCACCATGGTATAAATGATGAGGGTCATCGATGACGGTAAACCCGTTGTGAATCGCATGAGCTGCTGCAAGACCGCCGCTTTCAAAACCGACACCGCTCAAATAGGTGTTCGCTTCGACAATATTTTCTACAGCTTTTGTGACAAGGTTTTGTTCCACAGCAAGGAACGCTTTTACTCCATCTTCAAATAATGTTTGTTGACAAAGCTCAGCAAGTGAAATCGCTGCCTTAGTAATCGTACCACCAGCCATTGGAATGGCGTTTGCTTCGTAGCAAGCTCTTGCTTCTACATATGTGGCTAGAGCATCACCAATACCAGCTGCAAGAAGTCTTGCCGGAGCATTTGCAACAATTTGCGTGTCTACAAGAACAATATCGGGGTTTTTCGGCAAGATTAAATATTCGTCAAATACTCCTTCTTCTGTGTATAGAACAGATAACGCACTGCATGGGGCATCTGTTGATGCAATCGTTGGCACGATCACAACAGGAAGTTTAGAATAATACGCTACAGCTTTTGCGGTATCGAGTGTTTTTCCTCCGCCAACACCAACAATAACATCAATGTCATTTTCTTGGACAATCGTTTGCAGGCGACTTACTTCTTGCTTTGAACATTCACCTCGGAACGTCTCGAAAGTCAAAGTGCCCTCTTGATCGGAAAAGCTTTGTTCAATTGTTTCACGAGTTAGACCTAAGACGAATTCATCAGCGATGATTAAAAAGGATTTCCCTAAAGGCCGAATATGCTGACTAATATTTTGAAGCTCTCCTTTACCTTGTATGTATTTTGCTGGTGAGTTAATAATTCTTGCCATTTTATACCCCTCCAAAGTGATTTTTTGGAAAAATATACTTCCTACCATGGATTATATCACTAAAACGAACTTTTCCCAATTTAAAAATGGAACATTCACAATATTTTCAAACAGTTTTCGTATTATTGTTATTATTCATGATTAATTAAATGGATGAACGTTATTTAATGGAATTTTCGAAATTATCTTTACGCGTCATGACGTTTATGGTAATTTTATTAATAATTATATATGAAGTATAAACTTCGTTTTGTAGTTATTATAAAGTTTAAACTTCTATTTTTTTCATCAAAAGGTGAATGATCGATGAATTTAACAGATATTATTCAAAAGGAGTATAAAAATCTTTCAAAGGGGCAGCAAAAGGTTGCGAAATATTTATTAGAAATTCCAAGAGATTTTGCAGTTAAATCAGCAAAAGAAATTGGCGACAACGTCGGAGTCAGTGAAACGACAGTCATTCGCTTTTGCTATTCGATTAAATTATCTGGTTTTTCTGAGCTGCAAAAAATGGTTCGCAAACAGCTGCTTGATCGGAAAAGCAGTCTTGAGCAATATTTTTCTAGCAAACTGGAATTAGCGGAGCAGCCCCATTTTTATGCAAAAGTGATGGAACAAGATTTGAGACATATTCAAGAAACGATCCATCATATTCAAGAGAAAGATTTCAACAACGCTGTGGATCAATTAGTAAAATCGAATAAAGTCTATATTTCTGGATTGCGTACTTCTTTTTCCGCTGCAAGCTGGTTAGCCTTTACGCTCGGTCTTATTCGGGGGAATGTCCAACTACTTCGTCCAGATACCGATGATTTGTTATTGTCCATCAGTGAAATGGATGAAAGCTCTACGTTAATTGCAATTTCGTTTCATCGCTACTTAATGGAAACGATTAAAGTTGCCCAATTAGCGAAAGAACAAGGAGTATATGTTATTGGAATTACCGATTCGCCATTAGCTCCAATTCATGAGTATTCCGATGTGATATTTCAAATTTTTTCATCTGAAAAATCGACGATTGATTCTGCTCCAGCGTTGTTTTCCTTTTTAAACGCGCTTGTAGCAGGTGTTTCCATTAAGGATAAGGAGCGATTTGAAAAGAGAAAGGAGCAATATGATCAATTAAATGGAGATTTCTTTTTTGTTCGTGATGGAGGTTGAAATGCGTGAAAAAATTCATTGAAGAACTGAAGCCGACGATTGATTCCATCTTTGCATATTTCCATCAGCATCCGGAAATTAGCTGGCAGGAATATAAGACTACAGCATATATTCAACATTTTTTACAGGAACGGGGTTTTCATGTACAAACCTTTTCTGATTGTCCTGGATTAGTTTCGGAGATTGGAACAGGTGATTTTTGTATCGCATTACGGACAGATATGGATGCTTTATGGCAGGAGGTTGATGGAAAGTTTTGTGCAAATCACTCCTGCGGTCATGACGCTCATATGACAATGGTTCTTGGCGTAATGCTTCTTTTTCAAAAACTAAATGTCTCATCATCTGCTAAACTAAAATTTATTTTTCAGCCAGCAGAGGAAAAAGGGACGGGCGCCCTCAAAATGATGGAGAAAAAAGTATTAGATGATGTTGATTTTTTATACGGTGTCCATCTTAGACCTATTCAAGAATTGAAAGACGGTGAGGCCGCTCCTGCGATATACCATGGAGCCGCTAAATTTATTAAAGGTGAAATTGTTGGCGAGGATGCCCATGGCGCAAGACCCCACCTGGGACAAAACGCCATTGAAATCGGTGCTTCCTTCATTTACGAAATGAAAAACATTCATTTAGACCCGATGATTCCATATACAGCGAAAATGACCAGCTTCCATGCTGGCGGTGAATCGGGAAACATTATTCCAGGGAAAGCAACGTTTAGTTTAGATTTACGAGCCCAAACAAATGAAGTGATGAATGAGCTAACGAAGAAAATTGAAGCCATCGCCAATGCTCTTGCCAAACTTTATGGAGTTACAATCACGTTAGAGACGAAAGCAAATGTTGCGGCAGCAAAGGTTCATCCACAAGCACAGCGTTTGATGGAACAAGCGATTATTGACACAATTGGTGAACAGCGCTTAAAACCTCCTATTGTCACAACGGGAGGAGAGGATTTTCATTTTTATACATTGAAAAAACCACACATCAAAGCAACGATGTTAGGTCTAGGCTCTGACTTAAAGCCAGGACTGCATCACCCGAAAATGACCTTTAATCATAAGGCAATATACACTGGTATCGAGATTTTAACGAAAACATTCTTAAACACCATCAAAGCATATGAATTGGGTGAGATATCATGAGTACAGCACTAGAAATCCGCGTATTAAAAAGCCATTCCGATTTACAAATGGTTCAAAATCTTGAAAAGCAAGTATGGGAAATGGATCCACTACCACTTCATCAAACGATCACGGCTGCGCAAAATGGCGGGCTATTACTAGGTGCTTTTATCGATAACGAAATGGTCGGATTTAGCTACAGCTTTCCTGGTTTTCAGCATGGCAAAAGCTATTTATGCTCGCACATGCTTGGCATCCATCCGGACCATCAAGAAAAAGGAATTGGAGCAAAGCTAAAAAAAGCACAAAAAGAGATTGCCCGTGACATGGGATATGACTTAATCGTGTGGACATTTGATCCGCTCGAAACTCGAAATGCTTACTTAAATCTTTCGAAATTGCATGCGATTTGCTCGACGTATATAGAAAATTGCTACGGGGAAATGGAAGACAATTTGAATTACGGTCTTCCTTCTGATCGCTTTAAAGTAGAATGGTGGATCAACAGTCCACATGTGATCGATCATCATGGTGTGAATATAGAGGAAGAACCATTCAAGCTTCCGTGGAAGACCACGATTGATCAGTTACCGATTTTAGACGATGTGGAAGATGAGATTGAAAATATTTCCGATCAACAAAAACCGGTACTCGTTCCTGTTCCAGCAAATTTTCAACATTTAAAACGGGAAAATTATTCCTTGGCGATGGAGTGGCGCTTAAAGACGAGAAAAGTGTTCCAAGCATTGTTTCAAAAAGGATATGCTGCTGTATTTTTAAGGAAAAGTGACGATGAACCGGTTCATTATTATTTATTGATGCAAAGAATACATGTCAACATTTGATGAAGGTGGGAATGATGATGAAAGTCAAACAAGTGATCTTACGTCATATCAAAATGAGATTGAAATTTGTTTTTACAACAAGCTTTGGCTCCTTTTTAGATAAAGAGTTTCTTTTACTTGAAGCAAAGGATGAAAATGGATTGAGCGGCTGGGGAGAGTCTGTAGCATTCCATTCTCCTTGGTACAATGAGGAAACGATAAAAACGAATTGGCACATATTAGAAGATTTTCTCATTCCAAGTGTTCTAAATAGAGAGATTGAACATCCTGATGAAATATCGCAGATCTTTTCCAACATTCGTAAAAATAATATGGCCAAATCGACGATTGAAGGAGCTGTTTGGGATTTATATGCGAAACAAAAAGGGGTATCCCTTGCCAATGCTTTAGGTGGAACGAAAAAGGAAATAGAAGTCGGGATTAGCATTGGCATTCAAAAAAATGTTGATGAGCTTCTTCATCTAATTGAGAAATATGTCAAGGATGGATATAAGAGAATCAAAGTGAAAATTAAGCCGGGATGGGATGTTGAAGTCATGCGGGAAATCCGTAAGCATTTTCCGAACGTTCCATTAATGGCTGACGCTAATTCGGCTTACCGGCTTGATGATGTAGACCGATTAAAGGCGCTAGATGAATTTGATCTTATGATGATTGAGCAGCCGCTTGCATCGGATGATATTGTCGACCATGCGAAGCTGCAAAAACAAATATTAACGCCAGTCTGTCTTGATGAGAGCATTCATTCTTATGAAGATGCTAGAAAAGCGATTGAACTAGGAAGCTTGAAAATTATTAATATTAAAATAGGACGTGTCGGTGGCTTAACAGAAGCAAAACGAATTCACGATTTATGCGAGAAGCACAATATACCTGTTTGGTGCGGAGGAATGCTTGAGTCTGGAATTGGAAGGGCGCATAATATTGCGTTAACAACTTTATCGAACTTTGTGCTGCCAGGTGATACCGCAGCATCTAGCCGTTATTGGGAAAAAGATGTGATTACCCCTGAGGTCACAGTTCATCATGGCGTGATTACGGTTCCTGACAAACCGGGAATTGGATATGAGCCGAATCTTGAGGTGATTCAACAATTGACTATTAATGAGAAATCTTTTTCATCCTAATAGCTGTTGGGAGGAGATGCCTCTTCCCATCGCTTTTATCATATAAAATTATCAAAATATTCTAACTAATGCAAGGAGGAAAAAATGAAGCAAAGTATTCAAATTGCTGGTGCATTTATTGGTCTAATCGTTGGTGCAGGGTTTGCCTCTGGTCAAGAAATATTACAATTTTTCACGAGCTTTGGCTGGCTAGGGATTTTAGGCACGATGTTAGCTACTCTTCTTTTTGCTTTTTTAGGGATGAATTTAACCCAACTAGGCAGCAAAATGCAGACAACTTCTCATAAAGCTGTCATTTATAGCATTTGCGGGCGCTATCTTGGCGTGGTTGTCGATATGATGATTACGTTTTTCTTATTTGGTGTTTTAGTTGTGATGATTGCAGGGGCTGGTTCTATTTTTGAACAGCAGTTTGGAGTCCCAAGTATCGTTGGGAGTATTTTCATGACGATCATCACGATCTTAACGGTTTCTTTAAATATCCATAAGGTGATCTCCATGATCGGCCTCATCACTCCATTTTTACTTGTACTCGTTGTGATCATTTCGGGTTATTCTTTGGCTACGATGGAACATAGTTTATTGGATACAAACCAATTAATTGATCAACAATATGCCGCTGCGTCTAACTGGGGATTAGGAGCACTTTTATACGTTTCCTATAACATTGCAGCAGGAGCGGCCATGCTAGTGGTCATGGGGGGAGCTGTAAAAGATGAAAAAACAGCCGGATTAGGAGGAATATTAGGAGGAATAGGATTAGGCGTTCTAATATTATTGATTAATCTCGGGATGCTGGCAAAGGTTGAGACGATTATGGGTGTAGATATGCCGATGCTCTATTTAGCAAATGAGCTATCTCCTATCGTCGGTATGTTCATGTCGATCATCTTGTTAGGGATGATTTATAACACCGCAGTCGGAATGCTTTATGCTTTTTCTGCCCGTATCGTCAAACCTCAGCATGACAAATTCAAAATGTTTGTGGCTTTATTTGGTACTACCGCTTTTGCAGCAAGCTTTATTGGCTTTATTACATTAGTTGGAACCGTATATCCGCTAATGGGATATCTTGGATTTACCCTCATTGCGGCAATTGTCATCGCTTGGATAAAAGAAATACAGAACAAAAGAAAATCGCCTGTTGGAATCAATGGATCATCACGTTTTTAAAGGAGTGAAATAAACAAGTTGATCGAGTTCTAGAAAGTCAAGAGGCTGACTTCATAGCATGCCATTGTCCTTAGGGATTACAGCATGTCATACGTGTCAGCCTCTAATTTCATTTGCCTATATTATAAAACTAACATGAAAATGGAGGTCACAATTCCTACATAAACGAGGGTGACGGTCGTAAACCCCATAATATCTCGAACTCTTAAACCTGCGATCGCAAGAAGAGGGATTGCCCAAAATGGCTGAATCATATTCGTCCAAGCGTCTCCCCATGCAATCGCCAATACAATTTTCGCTGGATCAACACCCATTTCAAGTGCTGCTGGAATGGCAATGGGCGCCTGTACGGCCCATTGTCCCCCTCCTGATGGGATAAACATATTTAAAAATCCAGCTGACCAAAACATGAATAACGGGAGTGTTTCGCCTGTTGAAATTTTAATAAAAAGGTTTGAAAGCCATTCGGCTAACCCAGAGGCGGTGATCATTCCCATAATGCCTGCATAAAAGGGGTATTGTAAAGCAAATTGTCCGACACTGCTAGAAGATTTTAACAACCCTTTTCCAAGCTCGCGGACATTCCCGAATAATAGGAGCACTAGGGTTAAAAACATTAGATTGACCGTATTCAAGTCGAGAGAAAAACCATTTTTAGAAAAATGAATAGCTAAATAAGATAATCCTAAAATGCCTCCAACTACGGTGATGAGACGGCTTTTTTCTAATTTATCGTTTGCGTAATTGGTTTTTTGATCTTCTTCTTCGAGCGTATCATCAAGCAATTTTGGATCAATTAAAAATCGATCTTCCTTTTTGGCTGGATGGATCCATTTCATAATAAAAGGCAATGTTAAAAAGACGATGACAACAATGGTTAGGTTGAGAGCAGAGAACAACGTTTCTGAAGTAGGAATGATCCCAATTTGATCCTGAAAAATATGATCTTTCGTCGCCACGAATAAAGCAGGAGATGATGAAAGGCCGCCTTCCCATAAAATAAAGCCAGAATATCCAGCTGCAACAAGTACACGATAATCAACATCGTGAACCTTCCTCGCAACTAGTTTTGCCATAATACCTGCCACCACTAATCCGAAAGCCCAGCTAATTAAGGAAGCAGCCAATGAAGTAAATGTAACGAGCAATATGGCCGAATTAGGAGATTTACACATACTTGCAATTTTTTCGAGTATACGTGAAACTGGCTTCGTTAAAGCTAAAGCATAGCTCATAACAAAAGTAGTAATAATTTGCGCAGTAAATGTTAATAAGGCCCACATCCCATCGCCCCAATAAGTAACCATCTCGATCGGACTTTTTTGATTGACGATCATTCCGCCTAAAAAGGTAATGACGGTAAGAATGACAGCAAAAACAAATGCATCTGGCAGCCATTTTTCTGCTATTTTCGCAAAAAAGAGGACGATTTTAGAAAGGGGATTATTTTTCTGATCGTTCAGTTGTGTTTGTTGAAATTTTTTTTGTACATTTGTTTCCATCATGATTACCTCCCAATAGAAATGTAATTTTTTAATTGATGTTTTTGGATTTTGCCAACAGACGTTCTCGGAAATTCTTCAATAAAATGAACGGCCTCTGGAACTTTGAATGCAGATAATCGTTCTGTGCAAAAATCAATGATTTCTTGAGGGGAAATATCGTATCCATTTTTTAAAACAATGAAAGCGTGAATAGCTTCGTCTCTTATTTCATCTGGGATACCAATGACAGCGCTTTCAAAAACAGCTTCATGCTGATGAATGACAGATTCTACCTCGCTAGCTGCTACATTTTCCCCTGCGCGCTTAATCATATCTTTTTTACGATCGACGAAGTAAAAATATCCATTTGTAGGATCTTTTTTGGCAAGATCCCCTGTATAAAGCCAGCCATCTATTATTGTCTTGTTGGTGGCTTCCTCATTTTGAAAATACCCTTTCATGATAGTTCTGCCAGGAACACCAGATACAACAATCTGCCCGGTTTCACCATCTGGCACTTCCATCCCGTTATCATCCACTAATTTAACTTGATATCCAATCGAAGGGAGGCCAATACTTAGGTTATCATAATTTCCATCGAGTGGATTTATAAGCGGAGTACCGATGGTTTCAGTCATTCCGTATAATTGCCTAAGAGGAACACGGTATCTATCCTCAAATGCTTGCAATTGTTCAATTGTAACGGATTGGGCAAAAACAATTAATCGTAATGAATGTTCAGCATCATGTGGATCATACGGTTTTTTTAATATCATCTTGATTGGAGCGGCAAATAGGGAACCTACCGTAGCTTGTAAACGTTTCGCTTGCTTAAAATATTTTGATGCACTAAATCTCTCAGTTATCGCAATACTTGCCCCAACTGATAACGCTGGCATGGACATATAATATTGACCATTTCCGTGAAAGATTGGCAAAACAATTAAGACACGGTCTTCAGGAGACATTCTCAGCGATTTAGACATGATTTCTCCTGCGTAAATATAATTTGCATGTGTCACTAATACTCCTTTTGGTTTTGATGTTGTGCCTGAAGTGTATAAAATAGCGGCAACATCGTCGCTGGATAGATCTGGGAATGTCTTAAGCGGTTCTGTTTGATCGATCAATTTTTGCAGACTAACACCATCGTGACGATCCTCATAACTTCTTGATAAAAAAATTCCATTTAATCGTTTTTGGAAGCTTGCAAATTTATCAACATAGTCTGTTTCGGTTATGACTAATTTTGTTTCGGAATGTTCAAGTAAATAGGCGATTTCATTAGCAGTTGAAAGAATGTTCGTAGGAACCATAATTCCGCCTATAGACGTGATCGCAAACCATGAAATCATGAAATCCATACTATTAGGTAAGTGAAGAAGCACTTTATCTCCTTTTTGAATCCCATAATTTTGAAGAGCTTGCGCAAGCCTGCGCACTTGATCTGTAAACTCTTCATAGGTTAATGAAACAGTAGCTTCATTTTGATCTTCAAAAACGACAAATGTTTTATTCGGATAAATATGTGTCATCTCTTCTAATCGTTTTGGAATTGTTTTATTTCCTATAATATCTCTCACGAATGATTTCCCCTTTGTTGCAAAGATAATTCAATCAGTTTATTTTTTAAGATTTTTCCTCCAGGATTTCGAGGCAGCTCCGTTATAAATTCTACTTGTTTAGGTACTTTAAATTCAGAAAGATGTTTTCGAGCGAAATCTATCACCTCTTCCTCCGTTAGTTCTTCTCCTGGAAATTTCACAACATACGCTTTGACCTCTTCACCAAATAAAGTATCTTTTACGCCAACAACTGCCGCCTCCAAAATTTTTGGATGGGCATATAAAATATTTTCAATCTCGACAGAATAAATTTTCTCACCTCCTCGATTAATGACATCTTTTTTGCGATCCATAATATAAACAAATCCGTCTTGATCAATGTAGGCGATATCCCCAGATTTCCAGTAGCCATCTTCAGTAAAAGAAGTAAGATTTGCCTTTTGATTATTCCAATATTCTTTTATGACCATTGGGCCTTTTATATATAGTTCTCCAATTTCTGCTGGACCGCACTCAGTCCCATCCTCCTTGACGATTTTTAACTCAGCAACTGGAACAGGTAAGCCGACAGAGCTTGTTTTTTCTTCTGGGTATCGCTTTGGCATAATCGTAGTGGGTGATGTTGTTTCCGTCGCTCCATATGCGTTATGCATGGTGGCGTTTGGAAAATAGATTTTTAATTCGCTAATCGTTTCCTTGGACATCGGAGCTCCTCCATATGCAACGATTTGTACAAAATCATAAGAGTAAGAATGAAATAATGGATGTGACATGATCATGACATAGATGGTCGGAACATTAAATAAAAAGGTAATACTTTCATCATGAATCAATTTTATAAATGGTTCGGTTCGATAGCGTTCCATTAAGATGGTCGTTCCTCCGACTAAAAGGACATGAAACAGCTGGCCAATTAGACCTGTTACATGAAAAAGCGGGACCGCAATTAAAGTGCGCACATGATGGTCTGTATTGAACACGTATTTGTAATTTAGACAGCTATGGATGGCATTAATATGACTGCCGACTGCTCCTTTTGGCCGTCCAGTTGTACCGGATGTATACATAATATAAAGCGCTTCGGTTTCTTGCGGTGGTATATAGTCATGAAATCCATTATCTACTTCTTTTAAAAGCTCATGTTTAAATGAATACATGTTTTTCTCTGGCTTTTCATCATCAATTAAATAGCAAAATTGTAAAGAAGGATTGTTTATAATCCAGTCTTCTAATGGTTGAACAAGTCTGTGATCTGTTATTAATATTTTGGCGCCAGAGTCTTTCAGCATAAATATTAATTCCCGTGCTGTTAACTTTGTGTTCAAAGGGACAAAAATAGCGCCAATTTTCGCACAGGCAAGGGCGGTTAAGACGAATTCTAGTTCATTTCCAAGGAGTAATGCGATTCGATCTCCTTTTTGTACATTTTTTCGGAGGAAGTTTTCAGCTACGGTATCTACTTGTTTTTTTAAGTCTCGATAATTTAGGCGTATACCATCTTTTATCAACGCCTCTTTTTCCGGATATTTTTGTGTGGAATTGACGAACATTTCATAAATATTCGATGGCCTCTCGGCGAACATTTTCATCTTCCGACCGTATAAATGCCCTTCGATAAACATGAAATACCTCCATTTCACAAACAAATTCCATTGTTATTGAGCCGTCCAGCCGCCATCAACATACAAAATGTGGCCTGTTACATAATTGGATGCGTCAGATGCTAGAAAAACAACAGGTCCTGCTACATCTTCGACTTCTCCAATTCGTTTCATCATCGTATTTTGAACAATTTGTTTGTACCGCTCTTCATCCTGAAGCCATGGACTTGTCATAGGTGTTTTAATGTAAGCAGGGGCAATGGCATTGACATTGATGTTATAAGGGGATAACTCGCTTGCCCAAACCTTCGTCAATTGATTAATACCCCCTTTGCTTGCTGCATAGCTCGTTTGGGAAGGCATTCCGATCCCGCCAAGTATGGAAGAAATATTAATGATTTTTCCGTTTTTTTGTTTCATCATTTGTTTGGCCGCTGCCTGACCGACGAAAAAGATTCCTTTTAAATTTGTATTTATCACTTGATCCCAATCATCTTCTTCGACTTCGATAAGCGGTTTTCGGATATTCATCCCAGCATTGTTCACTAAAATGTCGAGCTTACCGTGGCATTCGATGATGTTGTCGATCATATCATGCACTTGTCCTTTTTTTGTCACATCTGCTTGCACCCAAGAGAAATCCAAACCTTGATTTTTCATTTCATCTACAACAGTTTGTAGTTCATCAGCTTTGCGGCTTGCGATGACGACATGTGCTCCATGGATGCCGAGAGCACACGCCATAGCTAAACCAATTCCTTTACTACCACCTGTTACAAGTGCAACTTTTCCATCTAGCTTGAAAGAAGGGAATCGACTAATATCCATTTTGACACCTCACTTTACTCATCATGTGAAAATCATTCACCATCATAAAATGCAATTTGTGTGCCAATACAAAATATTTAAAAAATTATGAAATTAATAGGCGAATTTATGGCAAAAAACAAAAAAAATGATTCCTTTTCGAATCATTGATGATAAAAGGAATCAAAAGCTATAAGCCTAGTCTCTGCATTTTTTTCACTAATGTAGATTGGCTGATACCGAGAATTTTAGCTGCCTTCCTAGTTGTTTTATATTTTGTAATCGCTTTCAAAATCATTTCCCTTTCGACTTCATGAATGACTTCCTTCATTGTTTTTTCGATCGATTTTTCTTGGCTATGGCCGTTGACTTTATTCGAGAAAGGAAAATGAGAGGAATGAATTTCATTCGTGTCTGTCGTAATGACGAGCCGTTCTATTAAGTTTTGCATCTCTCGTACATTTCCTGGCCAAGAATAGGATTTCATAGCAAGTAAGGCGTCATCTGTGAATTGTTTATTCAGTTGATATTTTTCGTTTGCTTTGTCTAAAAAATAATGGGCGAGTAGTGGGATGTCTTCTTGTCGTTCACGCAAAGGAGGTATTTTAATCGGAATGATGTTTAATCGATAGTAAAGATCCTCGCGAAACTCCCCTTTTTTGACTAATGACTCTAAATCTTTATTTGTCGCCGATATAATACGCACATCAATTTTAATCGTTCGGCGACCACCGATTCTAGTCACTTCAAACTCTTGTAAAACTCTAAGGAGTTTGCCTTGAAGCTGTAAGGACATTTCACCAATTTCATCGAGAAAGATCGTTCCAGTGTGTGCCTGTTCAAATAATCCAGGCCGACCACGGCTATCAGCACCCGTAAAGGCTCCTTTTTCGTAACCGAATAGCTCTGATTCAAGCAGTTCTTTTGGAATGGCAGCACAATTAACTTTAATAAATGGTTTGTTCGACCGATTACTTAATTTTTGAATGAGATTGGCGATGACTTCCTTTCCAACACCAGATTCCCCCAATAAGAGAACAGTTGAATGAAAGGGGGCGATTTTTTGTGCTAAATGAATAACGTTAAGCATTTGGCTGCTATTTGCAATCACACCTTCATGATGGATTACCTGTTCTTTCTTTTGATAGACCTTTAATTCCTGTAAATATTTATTAGCTAATGCTTTCGTTTTATGTAGCTCTTGTTCTAAATTTTTTAAAGAAGTAATATCGCGAAGGTTTGTGACAACATAAGAAATTTCGTTGTTTTCATCAAATATCGGATTGCCTGTTACTAAAAGCTCTTTTCCATTGACATATTGCATGATGGTCACTCTTCGTTTTTTCTTTAAAACCTTTAAGGACACGGAATCAGATATTAATCCATCCTTCAAAATGTCCTTCATGTGACGCCCGATTAATTGATCCTTTGTAAGGCCTGTAACTCGTGTGTAGGCTTCATTCATAAAAATTCCATATCCATTTTTGTCCGTAATAAAGATTGGATCATAGCTTGCATTCATGGCTTCTTCATATAGCTTTACTTTCTTTTTCATGTTTTTTAGCTCAAGATCCAGTTTTTGAATATTAGTTGCCTGTTTTACATTGTTGTTAATAAGGACCCCTCCTTTTTAAAAATATTATAAATTATCTGATTATTTTTTTCATCACTTTCTCTTTAGAAGCGATTGACTCCTATAACGGTAAATTGGCATAAAACGTGCATGTATTATTAATAAAAATAATATTCGTTAAGGAGTGGTCAAATGTTTCATTTTAGCCCATCAGCTGAACAAGAGGAAATGGTGAAAAAAGCGACAGCCTTTATGGAAAAATACGTTTATCCAAATGAAAAACATATGGTTCCACATCGAGGTTTACCTGAAGAAATCTTAAAACCGCTGCAACAAAAAGTAAAAGATATGGGTCTGTGGGCAGCCCACTTGCCAAAAGAAGCAGGGGGAGCAGGATTAGGACTTGTTTCATTAGGCTTGTTATCAGAAGTAGTTGGCAGAAGTCCTATCGGACCTTATATTTTTGGCTCTATGGCTCCGGATGCTGGAAATGGAGAAATATTGTGGCACGCCGGTACGGAGGAACAGAAGCGCAAATATTTGTATCCACTTGCCAATGGAGAGATTCGCTCCTGCTTTGCGATGACAGAGCCGGAAGTTTCTGGGTCTGATCCGAGACTTTTGCAAGCGACAGCTGTTCTTGATGGAGATGAATGGGTGATTAATGCCCATAAATGGTTTACGACAGGAGCCCTCGGGTCAAGCTTCTCCATCGTAGTGGCAAAGACGGATCCTGATGCTCCTCCACATAAACAGTTTAGTTTATTTATTGTCGAGAACGAAAATCCTGGCTTTGAAATTGTCCGGGAGATCCCAGTGATTGGCGATCATTTTACAGGTGGACATTGTGAAGTTCGATATACGAATTGTCGAGTTCCGAAAGAAAATTTATTAGGTGCCCGTGGAGAAGGATTTAAACTTGCTCAAATACGTTTAGGCACAGGACGCATAACCCATGCGATGCGTTGGATCGGGATAGCGAAAAGAAGCTTAGATTTAATGATCGGTTATTCATTAAAGCGAGAAACACGTGGAAGCCGATTAGCTGATTATCAATCCATTCAAAATTTTATTGCTGATTCGGCTGTAGAAATTGAAGCATTTCGTTTAATGACATTAAAGGCTGCCTGGTTGATGGATCAAGGAGATGAAGCGAGAAAAGAAATTTCCGCTATTAAATATTTTGGAGCGAAAGTTCTTCATGATGTCATTGATAGGGCCATTCAAGTTCATGGAGCACTTGGGGTAACGGGCGATACGCCTCTTGAAGGATTTTACCGTGAAGCGAGAACAGCAAGAATTTATGATGGGCCAGATGAAGTACATCGCATGGTGGTAGCTCGCTCGCTGATTAAAGAGTATGAGAAAAACAAGGAGGGAAATCCTTGTGAACAAACAATGTGAACGAATAAATTGGAACCGATTGGAAGAGTTCTTAAGGAACATGTTAAATCTTATGAATGAAGAAGGGGACATGGTCGTACAACCGTTCACTTCAGGTTACTCTAATTTGACTTATAAAGTCCAAATTGGAACGTGGGAAGGAGTGTTAAGAAGACCTCCTTTTGGTGAATTGCCAAAAAAAGCTCATGATATGGAACGTGAATATAAATTATTAAAAAAAATTCATGCTGTATATCCAAAAGCACCAAGACCTTTATTATATGGCGACGACCCGAAAATAATGGATAAACATTTTTATGTAATGGAATTAAAAAAAGGTGTTGTAATAGACCATTCTCTTCCGGCTCATTGGAACAGTTTGACAATCAAAGAAGAGATTTCGAAAGCTTTTATTCAAGAATTAGTCGATTTACATCGAATTAATGTTTATCAAACCAAATTAGATTCTTTAGGGAAGCCTGAAGGGTTTTTAAAACGTCAAGTGAATGGATGGATTCAACGCTATCAACAATCGAAAACAGATGATTTGCCGTTTGTGGAAAAATTAGAAAATTGGCTAATGGAAAATATACCGAATTCCACTGATGTAACGATTATTCACAATGACTTTAAATTAAATAATATAATATTTCATCCTGATGACCCAACTCATATAACAGCTGTTTTAGATTGGGAAATGTCTACTATTGGAGATCCTCTTTTTGATCTGGCCATTAGCCTTGCTTATTGGACAGAAGAAGGAGATGAAGAAATAGGCCTGACCGCTGTAACAAACCAATCAGGATTTTGGACTAGAAAAGATTTAGCGATTATGTATGCAAAAGAATCTGGACGGGATATTTCAAACTTAAATTATTATCTTTCCTTTGCTTTTTACAAAATTGCAGCTGTTTTACAGCAAATTTATTACCGCTATAAAATAGGAGAAGTAAAGGACGAACGATTTAAAAACCTGCATGTCGGAATAAAAAATTTAATGCTGCAGTCGGAAAAAGCAGCTTATTCGCCTTCTTATCTTTGAATATAAGGGCTTTCGTTAAAATATCCAAAACGTTTCTTAAACTCTCCCAATACTGTCAAACCCCACAGAAGTTATGGATCATTTCTGAGGGGTTTTATTATTTAACGAAATGGCTCTTTTCAATAAGATTGTTGCTTTGCAACCATAGCTTTTCGACTGTCCAGGCAAGCAACAAAGTTTACGAAAACAGTCAATCGTAGTGGGGGACAGTCCCCAAGAAAAGCAAAATCCAACTACATGTGAGTTATGTAAACGTGAAAATGTGAAAACAACGGTTCATCATCTTACCCCAAAGGAAGAGGGAGGTACTTTTTTGCCAACGGCTTACTTATGTATTCCTTGTCATAAGCAAATTCATGCCTTGTTTACGAATTATTCAATGAAGGTTCAACAATTATCAGGTGGTCAGAAAAAGAGAGTGACCATTGCAAGAGCCTTAATTCAACCAGCTGATTTACTCATTTTAGATGAGCCAACGAATCATTTAGACAATGAAACGATTGAATGGTCAGAAGGCTACTTA
Source organism: Bacillus alveayuensis (assembly GCA_030812955.1). GTDB lineage: Bacteria > Bacillota > Bacilli > Bacillales > Aeribacillaceae > Bacillus_CB > Bacillus_CB alveayuensis. Next base: position 17,136 of record JAUSTR010000014.1, on the reverse strand, counting down.
GCTCAATATAAAGGATCCATTTTAATGGTGACGCACGATCGCTATTTCTTGAATCGTGTCACCAATAAAATTTTTGAACTAGATCAAGGGAAACTTTATACGTATGAAGGAACCTATGAAATGTTTCTTGAGAAAAAAGCAGAACGAGAAGCTTTAAAGGTTCAAAATGAAATGAAGCGGCAAAATATTTTGCAGAGGGAGCTAGCATGGCTTCGCCGCGGGGCTAAAGCAAGAACAACGAAACAAAAAGCACGAATTGAACGGATTGAAAAACTGCATGAGCAAAAAGGACCTGTTCAACAAGGGGAACTCGATTTTGCCATCGGCTCTAAACGTCTTGGAAAAAAAGTAATCGAAGTCGAAAACATTTCAAAATCATTTGACGGAAAACATCTTGTGAAGTACTTTAGCTATTTACTCACGCCAGGAGAGCGATTAGGAATTATTGGGCCAAACGGCAGCGGAAAATCGACGTTACTTAATATATTAGCTGGACGACTTCAACCAGATAGTGGAACAATAGATATTGGTGAAACAGTAAGAATTGGCTATTACACACAAGGTCATGAAGAAATGAACGAGAATTTAAGAGTAATTGAATATATTAAAGAAGTTGCAGAGGTTGTACGAACGGTTGATGGGCAAATTATTACAGCAGAACAAATGTTAGAGCGCTTTTTATTCCCGCGTTATCATCAATGGACGTACATTCATCGTTTATCCTGTGGAGAAAGAAGACGTTTATATTTACTGAGAGTATTGATGGAAGAACCAAATGTGTTATTTTTAGATGAGCCAACAAACGAATTAGATACGGAAACATTAGGTGTATTAGAAGACTATCTCGAACAGTTCCCTGGTGTTGTCGTCACCGTTTTCCACGATCGCTATTTTTTAGATCGGGTTGTCGATCATTTACTAGTTTTTGAAGGAAATGGAGTCATTTCTCATTTCCAAGTAAGCTATTCAGAGTTTTTAGAAATGAAAAAGCAGCAAGAAATGGTCAAAGAAAAACCTGAAAAAAAGCCACCTCAAAAGAAAGAACGTCACAAAAAATTGTCCTATAAAGAACAAAAAGAATGGGAAACCATTGAGGACCGAATTGCTGAATTGGAAAATAAACTGAAGCAACTCGAACAAGAAATCGCTGAGGCTGGAAGCGACTTCGACCGCATTCAAACTCTCTATCAAGAACAACAATCCGTTGAAGAAGAATTAGAAAAAGCACTTGAACGATGGGAAGAGCTGTCGTTTTTAGTAGAAGAGATGGAAGGGTAAAAATGTCGTCAACCTCTAATAGCGTCAAAACCCCGGGGGATCGACGACTTTTTCAAATTCAAAGAAAAACAGAGAAAATGAGAGAAATAAGAAGAAAATAGGTGTTATTACAAAATCTTATAATTTGCTAAAATGAAAAAGAGGAATTTTATTATGAACGGAGAATGTAATAATATCAACAAATTTTTGGGTTTTTATCTTAACTATGAGGGATTGAAACTCTTGTGACTTTTCATTATCCCCTCCGAAAATGTAAGTTTTTATCTTAACTATGAGGGATTGAAACACTCAACGACCGTTTCTGTATCCCCTGGGTACAGGTTTTTATCTTAACTATGAGGGATTGAAACAGTTTTGGAGCAATGACCAAGAGCCGAGAACAGAAAAGTTTTTATCTTAACTATGAGGGATTGAAACCTGAAAATTTCCAAAAATTTTCATTATATCTTTAACTGTTTTTATCTTAACTATGAGGGATTGAAACTCTGAAAAGAATTGTAAGTTTAATCGTAATGCACCTGGGTTTTTATCTTAACTATGAGGGATTGAAACGCGGTTCAATGAAAAGAGCAGCAGTTCAATGGGGAATTGTTTTTATCTTAACTATGAGGGATTGAAACTATATTCTATGAAAAGAGTGTTGATTCCTTCTCTTTGTTTTTATCTTAACTATGAGGGATTGAAACACTGATCCAACTATAAAAGCAGTCAAAGCAACAACGTTTTTATCTTAACTATGAGGGATTGAAACGCGCCATCAATCGAGCAACGACCCATTACTTGGTCAACGAGTTTTTATCTTAACTATGAGGGATTGAAACGTGTTTCAAACAACTTGAATCGAGCGTATTTGAATTGTTTTTATCTTAACTATGAGGGATTGAAACCATCAACAACTGTACTTTCAACGAATTGTAACTGTTCGTTTTTATCTTAACTATGAGGGATTGAAACAATATTTTTTCCGTTTCTCAACAGCCTCTGCAAGCTTGTTTTTATCTTAACTATGAGGGATTGAAACTTCTGCAAAGTACTTATGACCGTAATAAGCGACCTGCGTTTTTATCTTAACTATGAGGGATTGAAACTCAGGACGTTCATAAAGTGCTAACCATCCGTATTGAGTTTTTATCTTAACTATGAGGGATTGAAACAATATAACACGAGGTGAAATCGTGAGCAAAAAAAGTTTTTATCTTAACTATGAGGGATTGAAACAAGGGAATGAGTACACAGCATATGGAAATGCATTGGAGTTTTTATCTTAACTATGAGGGATTGAAACCGTATTTGCAATGATCACCATGCTCATGTGAAACTAGGGTTTTTATCTTAACTATGAGGGATTGAAACTTAAAACCCTTTATGAAGCTCATTCAAACCAATACGTTTTTATCTTAACTATGAGGGATTGAAACACCGAAGAAGCATTCGCTATTGTTGCAATGAGTTACACGTTTTTATCTTAACTATGAGGGATTGAAACACCATTCATTTGGGTTCGGTGGACTTCATGGGGCCTTGTTTTTATCTTAACTATGAGGGATTGAAACCGGTCTAGATATTGATGAAATATAAAAAACTCGCCGTTTTTATCTTAACTATGAGGGATTGAAACGTTACACAATCCGAAAAACGAATTCAAGAACTGGAAAACGTTTTTATCTTAACTATGAGGGATTGAAACTCCATAACGAATGAATCAAACTCTTTCTCTTCTCTCTCGTTTTTATCTTAACTATGAGGGATTGAAACAGTATTCTCCAACAAAAAGCTGAGAACCTAAAATATGTTTTTATCTTAACTATGAGGGATTGAAACATGCACATAAATAATAAGGCTGGATGGACAGAAACATTGTTTTTATCTTAACTATGAGGGATTGAAACAGTAAACTTCATTTCGATTGATTTTGTGCTTTTTAAGCGTTTTTATCTTAACTATGAGGGATTGAAACACACTCAACCTTAAAAACTTCAAGGGAATTCATTCGTTTTTATCTTAACTATGAGGGATTGAAACCCACTCATTGAAAGAGAGGAAGAAACAGCGTGATCACCGTTTTTATCTTAACTATGAGGGATTGAAACACGCATAACACCGATTCGGCCACCGTAAATGTTTCGTTTTTATCTTAACTATGAGGGATTGAAACACGACCGTTGAACAAGTTAGAGCTGAACGAATAGCTGTTTTTATCTTAACTATGAGGGATTGAAACCGGTCATAAGTACTTTGCAGAATAAGCCACGCACTTTGTTTTTATCTTAACTATGAGGGATTGAAACCAAGAAGTGTGCGAAACGCTTTATGAAGGTGTTCCGTTTTTATCTTAACTATGAGGGATTGAAACCGTTTTGGACAGATTGAAACTCGACTTGATAAGCGTTTTTATCTTAACTATGAGGGATTGAAACTTCACCTTTTCCACGACCGTATAAAGCTGTTTTAGGAGTTTTTATCTTAACTATGAGGGATTGAAACCTTCAATGAACAACTTCACTGGAAAGATAGACGGGTTTTTATCTTAACTATGAGGGATTGAAACAACTTTCGAACATCCAATATTGCAGCTTGCCTAGTTTCAGTTTTTATCTTAACTATGAGGGATTGAAACAAAGTATCTGAAACCTGTTTAAGGTTAATAAGGCAGGGTTTTTATCTTAACTATGAGGGATTGAAACCTCCTGCCTAGATCGAGCTCGGATGGAACTACGCAGTTTTTATCTTAACTATGAGGGATTGAAACTTCTCGTACTATGCAATATCAACGTCATCTGTAGTGTTTTTATCTTAACTATGAGGGATTGAAACAGCATGAGAAGGTTCTCCATTGACATCCTATAACTATCGTTTTTATCTTAACTATGAGGGATTGAAACGATCGCTTTGATTCGCCTTTAATGCAATCTGGTTTGCATGTTTTTATCTTAACTATGAGGGATTGAAACCACCATTCATGTCGGTATCGTAATCTGTTTGATTGACGTTTTTATCTTAACTATGAGGGATTGAAACTCATACAGAATTAAGAATGTCTAGTCCTATGAGACCGTTTTTATCTTAACTATGAGGGATTGAAACTATTTCCACGGTTTTACTTTCCAATCTGTAAAAAAGTTTTTATCTTAACTATGAGGGATTGAAACTAGAAAAAGGAGAGATATCTTGAGTAAAGAATTACTAGTTTTTATCTTAACTATGAGGGATTGAAACCAGGCATGGAGTAACGGTATAAGAAATGCTGTAGCAATGTTTTTATCTTAACTATGAGGGATTGAAACATGTTTGTGGCTCAAAAAGTTGAAAACGAGGAGGAGTTTTTATCTTAACTATGAGGGATTGAAACTAGAGTTCCACAATTGCTTCAACGTGAAAATCCGTCAAGTTTTTATCTTAACTATGAGGGATTGAAACAGTTGCAACGCCAGCTGGACGCACATATCGAAAAAGAACGTTTTTATCTTAACTATGAGGGATTGAAACTTCAGATCATCATATATGAGCGCATGTTTAATCGAGTTTTTATCTTAACTATGAGGGATTGAAACTTCGATCAGAGAGTTTATTCGTGAGATTGAAGTTAGTTTTTATCTTAACTATGAGGGATTGAAACGCGGATGCTGCGCTTCAATACTACAGAGGAAAACAAACAGTTTTTATCTTAACTATGAGGGATTGAAACAAAAAAGCTTGGAAGAACGTACAAAACGCCATTGCTGTTTTTATCTTAACTATGAGGGATTGAAACTTAAATAATACCATAATAAAAGCAATCAAGGTCATTCCAAGTTTTTATCTTAACTATGAGGGATTGAAACTAGCACGGGAGGGATTCCGGTGAATATCAACATAGAAAGGTTTTTATCTTAACTATGAGGGATTGAAACCAATCAAAAAAGAATTTTGGATTTTGGTATAGAAGGTTTTTATCTTAACTATGAGGGATTGAAACATATATCAAGCTTGGATGAGAACGAAGGATGAAAGGGGTTTTTATCTTAACTATGAGGAATTGAAACAATCACAGTAGCGGTAAAACTCCAATCCTCCCTCTATAAATGTTGATATATCAACATTTATAGAGGGAGGCATAAAAATGTTTGAGAGAAAAGTCATTAATATATCGATCACATCCATTCTGAAAAAGGGAAATCATGTGAGGAAAATATCAGAAAAAATTTATTTACATGTAGAAACAAAAAGGGATGATTGGATTTTTAGAAGGCGTTAAGTTCAAAAAATTATTTATGTTTTTGAACAAAATGTTAAAATATATAGAAAATATTGAAATAATAGTTAATATTGATAAAATTTAAATAAATATTACATTTTTATTTAAAGGAGGTGCAGACGGTGATTAAAACGATTTACACCCTTGGCAATAAGTATTTAACCGAAGAAAAACCATCTGTTATTCAGGCAATAACGCTACCAATCGCAAGACCACATGGCACAACTAAATATGTAATCATTGTCGATTTTTCTGTTAAAGATAAAAAAGTCAAATTAGTACCAAAAGAAATAAGTGAATCGACATCTTTAGAGTTGTTGTGGATTGGTAAAGCAGACGGAAGGAACAGTCCACAATGGTATGGAACGACGGACAACTTAGAATATTTAGTCGGTCAAACAATTCCGAATTTGCTTGAACGTTGGAATCAAGAAGATATCTACTATCCTTTCCTAGAGAAAGCACACAACTTTTTCTTTCTAAATCTTGGGGAGGGGCAACAAAAAAGGTATCGTTACGTATTTAATCCAATATACGTTGGAGGCAAACTTACAGAAACTGACGGAAAAAAAGCCGTTAAGGAAGTAGCGAAACAGTTTCAGACTTTTATTGAAAAAGAAGTCAATGTTAACATAAAAGACGTTCTCTTGTATTCCCTTGCCATCGATGGACAGCTCGTCATTTCGCAATCAGAATATGAACGACTTGTTATCGCAGAGAAACTAAGCGTATTTGAAAATGCGAAAAAGGGTGTATGCGTCCTTACAAACAAAAAGGATCTTGTTACGGGAAGAATGACAAAATTAAAGTTTAAATATTACATAAACGATAAAATCAGTTTTGCTAGTAACCTCGATGAGAAATCTTTTATTAAAAACTTATCCGTCAGCAAAGATGCCTATCAAGCGGTTATGGCAGGGGAAGCGTACATTCTCCGCAACTTCACTACTCGTTTCAGCGGCCTCCCTTGTTATATCATCCCAGACTTTTTATATGATGTTCCATTTGAGAATGCTCCACTTGAAGACATTAGCAAACGTGTTAACCAATTTGTTCGAATGGTAAAAACAGTTGAAACGGCTGAAGCATTGCATCGAGATATAGAAGACTGCAAAGAATTCGAAGATCAAATGGACAACCATATTTCGTTGCACTTTCTGTTTTATACACCGATACAAGCTGCATTAAAGGTAAACAAGCTAGTATCTGATGTTACTCTCACTCATTTGCGCCGACTAGGTTATGAAATGCGAAAAGTAGGGGAAATAGGACAACACTTTTTTGGTAACGAAAAATTTAATCTTGGTTTGGAACCGCTCTACTACTTAATTCCAATGCGTGTTCAACGCGGGGAAAATTTCGAAAAACGTAAAATTTTGCAAGTATACGAGTCGCTTTTAACAAATAAACCACTTTCATATCAATGGTTAATCACTCAATTTGTGCAACTTGCCAAAGTACACGTGTATGCTAACTATGGTCTTTATCAATATAGCGACAAAAAAGAATACAATGATTTTCATTTAGTAGATGCGATGGTGCGAGCACAATTGTTCTTGAAACTGTTGCAAACGCTTAACTTAATAAAGGAGGAAAGGGAGATGACAAAGGTTACATATGATTTCCCTGATGCTGATATGGCAGAGTATATGGAGACGATGAGTTATAATGTCGCACAAAGTTCACTATTTTTGCTGGGATATTTAATTGCGGAAATTGGCGCTGAGCAAGTACGGAAAACAAAAGAACGTACAGAAGCACTCGGACAAGCCCGCAGTGGCAAAACGGCAAACAAGCCAATTTTATCAAAAATTAATTATCATGGCATGAATAAGCAAAAGTTGATATTGCTTTCAAACGAGGTATTTGAAAAGCTGAGACAACTTAAAATCGCCTCTATACGAAATGAAAAGATTTATTCTCAACATAAACACCTTTTTGATTCGGCTTTACAAGAAACATGGAAGCTATCAGACCGCGAAAGCGTTTTTTATTTGCTATCCGGCTATGCATATGGAACAAAGCGGATTTTAAGCAGCGCGAAAAAAGATAATCAGTCATCTGAATACGAAGAGTTAAGCAAAAAACAGGGAGGAATTAATGATGAACAATAGCGATATTTTATTCCTTTATGATGCCAAGCTAACAAATCCAAACGGCGATATTGACGAAGAGAATCGTCCGCGCATGGATTACGAACGTTCGTTAAACTTAGTGAGTGACGTTCGTTTAAAGCGATATATTCGTGACTACTTAGAACAAATCGGCAATGAGATTTTTGTCGGCAAAGTCGATGGAGAAACAGTGAATGCCACAGAACGGATTAAACGTTTGTTTGAAAAGTACGATGGCAAAGTGAACATTAATAAATTATCAAAGGAAGAACAAAATTGGATGCTTGACCAATTTATTGATGTTCGCATGTTCGGCGCGACGATGCCAATCAAATCAGAGAATAAAGGAAGCTCCATGACGTTTACCGGTCCGATTCAGTTTAACTGGGGATATTCATTAAATAAAGTCACACTCGTTGAATCAGCAAGCATTACATCGCATTTCGGTTCAGATGATAAAAACGAAGGTGGTAACATAGGCAAAGATTATCGAGTGTATTATTCATTCTTAGCGTTCCATGGGATCATAAGCGGTCATGGTGCTGCACATACAAGATTGACGAAAGAAGATGTCCGTTTATTTGATCAAGCTGTTGTTAAAGCGATTCCATTGAGCGCGACCCGCAGCAAAGTTGGGCAATACCCGCGTTTTTACTTACGTGTAGAATATCATTCTCCTGAGTTCATTGCTGGCGATTTGCGAGATTTAGTGAGTTTGGAGGAAACAGAAGGGTTACGCAGCATTTCTGAAGTTCATCTGCATGTTGATGTACTTGTGAATAAACTGTTGGAAGTAAATGATGAAATTGCTCGTATTTACTATTGGCAAGATTCTAACTTGATGCTGAATTATGAAGGACAAAAAGGACTATTGACAGATCTTCTCCCATCCAAATTGGCGGATAAACTCGTTCCTGTACTGTAAAAAAGGGTGACGTTTATGAAGATACTTATTTTTGATCTTATCGGGAAGATGGGACATTTCCGAAAAATCGATACGAACTCATCTTCTCTTTCGTACTCCTTTCCATCACGAACGACAATTGTTGGAATGCTCGCTGGTATTTTAGGGATGGAGCGTGACAGTTATTATGAAGTGTTTTCACCGAATCAATGTCAAATTGCAATATCGGTGCGCGTGCCGATTCGGAAAGTGATGCAAACAGTAAATTACATGCTCGTAGAATCAGTATCTGACCTAAACAACAAAAAAGGACATACGCAAATTCCTCTTGAATTTGTGCTTCCCGGGGGAGATGAAGCCAATTTGCGGTATCGCATTTATTTTTCCCACCGTGATCCATCCATTTATGAAAACGTGAAACAGCGAATACAGTCAAGTCGATACGTTTATCCGCCGTATTTAGGACTTTCTGAATTACTCGGACAGTTGAAATGGGTTGCCGAAGCAGAAGGAATGCTAAAGGAAAGTAATGATTTGGTGCCTATTCATTCTGTTGTGCGAATTCCTGATTTGCGTGAACGTTCTATGCAATTTTCAAGCGAAACTCGCTTTTTAAAGGAATTCATGACACGCCAGTTTACGAGTGAGAGGATGATTTACGAAACCGATTATTACTTATTTGAACAATCGCGACAATTAATCGCTATTCCGGCTGTACCATATGTAGCCGTTGCTTATGGGGAAGAAAAAGAAAATGTTTTATTTATGTAGGCAGCGGTGAAACCACCGCTGCCTTGTTTTCCAAGGGGGTGAAGCATATGTATTTGTCTCATAATCATCCAGAGAAAAAATTGACTGTGCATTTAAAGGAAGTTTACGAATATTCACAAGATATGCTGAAGCATGTGCCGTTGTCTGACGAAAATCGGAAAGCGCTTGAATATATCAGCAAAATCGTTGCGGTGACGCACGATTTCGGTAAATATTTATCATACTTTCAGAATTATCTAAAAACAGGTGAAGAGAGCGGAGATTTGCATCACCATTCTTTTATTTCCGCTGTGTTTGCCGCTCACCTTTTACGCCATACGACGAACTTAAATGCTTCGTGGTCTGAGTTTGCTCCATTATTAGGTTACTTTGTCGTTATGCACCACCATGGGAATTTGCGCGACGTTTCCTTAGATGTAACAAAGTCGCGTTATATTGTTGAAAATACTGTTCAAGATTCGCTGCATTATCGGGTCATCACGTTAAAACGTCAAATAGATGATATTAAGAAACATGCTTCCTTCATTATTGACGATTTATCTTCTTTATGGTGCGAGCTTTCCATTCCGCTGTTTCTTTCTGATGAACTTCATCATTTTCTTCAAGATTATGAAAAAGCATTCGATGAGATTTACCGTCAATATTACTTGATAAGCAAACGAAGAAAACAAGAACTGACGCAGGAACTTTACTATTATGCGTTGTTGTTATATTCGGTACTCATCGATGCTGACAAATTATCGGCGGCAAATATTGAACGAAAGCCGCGCGTTTACATTCCAGCACATCTTGTTGACCAGTATCGTCGAGCGAATTTTGATGTGGAAGTGACAGAAGGGACAAACGGATGGCGCAACCGGATGTACAACGTCGTTATGGAGCGAATTGAAAAACTTTCTGAAACAAAACCAGAGCAACGTCTATTTACTCTAACAGCACCGACTGGAGCGGGAAAAACGTTGCTGTCTTTTTCCGTTGCTTTAAAATGGCGTGAGCAAGCAGAACGACAGGATGGCTATTCACCCAAAATTATTTACGCTTTGCCGTTTACAAGCGTCATCGACCAAAATGAAAAAGTGATTCGTGATTTGTTAAGCCAGTTGGCTGATTTTTACGCAAATGAACAACGATATTTAGTAAAGCATCATCACTTATCTACTTTTCAGTACAGAACTGAAAACGAGGAATTGCCTCTTCGCAAGGCGTTGTTGCTGACGGAAAGCTGGGAGGCAGAGCTGATTGTCACGACGTTTGTGCAATTGTTTCATACATTGATTGGCTATGAAAACCGCGCGTTAAAAAAATTTCACCAAATTACTGGAAGTATTATCATTCTCGACGAAATTCAAAACGTGCCGATTGAGTATTGGCCTTTGTTGCGTTCCGTATTGTACAAAATGGCAGAGTTGTTTTCCTGCAAAATTTTGCTGTTAACGGCAACACAACCGCTTATTTTCCCAGAAGGTGAAACGGTTGAACTTTTGGAATCAGAAATGGTAAAGCCAATTGACTTTTTTAAAGAAATGGAACGGGTCGAGCTTCATTGGTTAGGAGGAGAAAAAGGTGCATATAGTTCCAAGGAATGGATTGAACTGTTTCAAAGCCGCTTTGAAGATGGAAAAAGTTATTTAACAATTTTGAACACAATTAAAACATCGATTGAAATTTACGAAGGGATAAAAAAATGGTTAAAAGAACGCGGTTATAACGTGATCTATCTTTCTACGAATATTGTGCCTCGTGAACGGAAGCAACGTATTGAACAAATCAAACAGCTTTTAAGAGAGAAGAATAAGGCCGTTGTTATTTCTACGCAAGTTGTGGAAGCAGGAGTCGATGTTGATTTTGACGTGGTGTATCGCGACTTAGGACCAATTGATTCCATTGTCCAAGTGGCGGGACGCTGCAATCGCAACGGAAAATTACATGAACTCGGTAAGGTGTATATTACGCCGATTGAACGAGATGGAACGCTAGAATCGCAATATGTGTATGGCACTGTTCATACAAATATCGCAAAAAAAGTATTACCGAAAACAGCAGTTTCCGAGCATCAATTTTTTGATATCATTGCCCAATATTTTACTGATGTGCGAGGCAATAAAGCGTTTACTGCTTCCGAAGGAATTATAAAAGCGATAGAAGAGTTAAAATTTGACGCAAAAGATAAGCGGGGAAGCAAAAACGAGCCGGAATATGTATCCGAATTTCGACTAATTGAAGACGCACACCAAGCGGTGGATGTATTTGTCGAGGTAGATGACCAAGCGATGAACGTTTGGCAGCAATATATTCAGCAGGTGATTGAGGAGAAAGACTTAGAAACTCGGTTCGAAAACTATTTGCGCTTGAAAAAAGACGTGCGCCAATATGTCATTTCTGCCCCAATTAAACTTGTAAAGAATCTGGACTGGGATTTATACGAAAAAACGAGAATGATTCATTTATCCAACGATATATTAAACCAATATTACAACAGCGAATATGGACTTATTCGCTCAAGCGAGATGGTGAATGCATGGACTATGTAATGGATGTAAATGGCACGCATATTTGGTACTACTTTATCTGCAAGCGTGAAGTTTGGCTGATTACGCATCAAATTGCTGCTGACCAAGAGGATGACAATCTTGAAATTGGTCGTTTTATTTCAGAAACAAGCTATCAACGAAACAAGAAAGAATTATTGATTGGCAATATCAAAGTGGACCGAATTCGTCGCGAAGGGGATACGCTTGTTGTCGGTGAAGTGAAGAAATCATCAACATATGAAAAAAGCGCCTACTATCAATTATTGTATTACCTTGACACGTTGAGAAAAATGGGCATTGAGGCAAAAGGGGAGCTTTTATTTCCAAAAGAAAAGAAAGTAACAAAAGTGGAATGGACAGAAGAAGGAAAACGAGTATTGGAAGAGGCAATTGCTGATATCCGTCGCATTGCCCGCTTGCCTGTTCCGCCAGAGCCGAAAAAAATTGGATTTTGTCGAAGTTGCGCATATCGTGAATATTGTTTTGCGGAGGAATCATGATGAAAAAGACGCTCTATATTTTTCAAAGCGGCGAGCTCTTTCGCCAAGATAATAGTATTTGTTTCGAAACCACCGAGCGAAAGCGTACATTGCCTGTAGAGGACATCAATGATATTTACATCTTCGGAGAGGTAAATGTAACGAAAAAGTTCTTAGAGTTAATGGCGCAAAAACAGATTTGTATCCATTATTTTAACCATTACGGCTACTACACAGGCACTTTTTATCCGCGCGAGCATCTAAACGCAGGACACGTCATTTTAAAACAGGCAGAAGCGTATTTAAATCCAGAAAAACGTCTTACTTTAGCACGGAAATTCATTGACGGTTCTATTGGACAAATGATACAAGTTTTGAAATATTATCAAAACCGCGTAAAAACTAATAACGATAAATTTAAGGAAATGATTTTGGATTTCCAATCAAGTCGTACTAAGCTGGAACAATGGACGAGAGTTGAAGAAATGATGTCGACAGAAGGGCATGTGCGTGAAAAATATTACAGTATGTTTGATGATATTTTAAACCATAATCCAGATTTTTTGTTTGAAAAGCGTTCAAAGCGCCCGCCACTCAATCGGTTAAATGCGATGATTAGTTTTGGAAATCAGATTTGCTATACGATGGTGCTAAGTGAAATTTATAAAACCTATCTAGATCCACGAATTGGATTCTTACATGCAACGAATTTTCGACGTTTTTCGTTGAACTTGGATGTTGCAGAAATATTTAAACCGATTATGGTTGATCGTCTCATTTTTACGCTTGTAAATAAAAAGATGATTACAAAAAAAGATTTCGATAAGCATATGGAAGGAATTTTGTTATCAGAAGAGGGGAGGAAAAAATTTATTGAAGAATTAGATAAACGTATGAAAACAACAGTTAATCATCGACATCTTGGTAAATCTGTCTCCTATCGTCGCCTCATTCGTCTTGAACTTTATAAAATTCAGAAGCATCTTCTAGGGGAAAAAGAGTATGAACCATATCGTTCGTTATGGTAGGTGTCGCTATGTTTGTTATATTAGTATATGATTTCGATAAAAAACGTGTTGCAAAAGCATTAAAGATTGCAAGAAAGTATTTATACTGGGTGCAAAATTCGGTACTAGAAGGGGAAATTTCTGAAGCAAACTATGTAAAACTAAAAACAGAACTAGCAAACATTATGGATCCGGATGTAGATTCTGTTGTTTTCTATACTTTTCGCACGCAAAAATATTCGAAGCGAGAAGAGATGGGGTTGCGCAAAGGTGGAGAAGATAACATTTTGTAGGGGGAACATATGAGGCTTACAATTCAATTCAGACCAAAAAACGGCACGCTTATTCTGCCAATCAATTATGAGGAGGTGCTGCAAGGATTTTTATATCGCTCGATTCAAGATTTTGAGCTGGCGCATTTTTTGCATAATATCGGATATACGAAAGAAAAGCGTAGGTTTAAAATGTTTACTTTTAGCCGCTTGTATGGAACATACCGCATTCATCGTCATGAGAAGAAAATCGAGTTTTTTGAACAAGTAACATGGTACGTTTCCTCTATATTAGATTCGCTTATTGTTGATTTAGCGCGAAATTATCTATTGAAAGAAAAATTTATGTTAAACGGACAGCCGATTCATATCGAGGAGGCAACTGTAAAACCCTTAGAGATCGCTGAAAAAAGTTCTTATCAAATTCGGATGCTATCGCCGCTTACGGTTTACAGCACTTATGAAAATCGGTACGGCGAAAAGCGGACCCATTTTTTCTCACCATACGATTTTGTTTTTTCTGATATGGTAGAGAAAAATTTTTGCAATAAATTTCAAGCCTATTTTCAAGAGCAGCCAACGGAGAGAGTAACCATTAAGCCGATAAAAGTAACGAAAAAAGATAAGGTTGTTACAACGTTTAAAGATTTTCGCATCAATGCGTGGAATGGAACTTATGAAATTCAAGCTCCTCTATCTTATTTAAAATTTATGTATGACGTTGGCATCGGAGCTAAAAACTCACAAGGATTTGGTATGTTTGAAATTGTGGAATAGCCTTCTTTTCTTGTCGTCGACCCCAAATAGTGTACTGATCCCTGGGGATCGACGACAATTTGTTTATGAGTAGAAAGTAAGAAGATATCGAAAGAAAATAAAGAAATGATAAAATTTAGCGGATTCGTTAAAATTAAAATAAATTGCTTTCCAGTATTATCAAAATGTTATTTTATCAACGATTTTTGGGATTTTTATCTTAACTATGAGGGATTGAAACTGCTGTTGCAGGTGTTCCGGTTTCTCCTGGTGTTTCAAATTTTTATCTTAACTATGAGGGATTGAAACATGCCAATTGATATTGAATGTTGGTATCTTCACGGAATTTTTATCTTAACTATGAGGGATTGAAACTTTTTGTATCGGACTTTCTTTCTCAATTGAGTAAAATTTTTATCTTAACTATGAGGGATTGAAACCTTCCTCCTTTTTTTATTTTATGCGTTATCGCATTTATTTTTATCTTAACTATGAGGGATTGAAACGTATGAAAAACATGGATAAATCAAGTGTCACTCGTTTATTTTTATCTTAACTATGAGGGATTGAAACAAACATTTTTGACAAATTTCAAAAGGGTTAATTTACATTTTTATCTTAACTATGAGGGATTGAAACGAAGATGGTGAGGAAAAGGAAAAATAAATTCCCTTTATTTTTATCTTAACTATGAGGGATTGAAACATAAGTATTCATCGCTGTATTTAGTCGTTAATGCGATTTTTATCTTAACTATGAGGGATTGAAACAGTTTTGGAGCAATGACCAAGAGCCGAGAACAGAAAAATTTTTATCTTAACTATGAGGGATTGAAACTATGATACGAAAACGTATCAGTCAATAGTTTTTTAAATTTTTATCTTAACTATGAGGGATTGAAACTTGCCAAAAAACGAACCAAAGAAAACCGTTGATACATTTTTATCTTAACTATGAGGGATTGAAACGAAAAAGCTATTATACAAGCCATAGATGCTATCGTCATTTTTATCTTAACTATGAGGGATTGAAACTTGGACCTTCCCGGTGCATTTCCTCAAACCCAATACATTTTTATCTTAACTATGAGGGATTGAAACACAAAAATATCAACGAATTTCGTCTTGCTCTCCGCCACATTTTTATCTTAACTATGAGGGATTGAAACAAGGATTAAGAGTTTATACGATGGCCAAACTCAAACATTTTTATCTTAACTATGAGGGATTGAAACAAACTGTGGGGTATCGTTGGATAACAACGGACTACAATTTTTATCTTAACTATGAGGGATTGAAACTGCGTTAAGACAGGATTAACAGATCGCACCCTTCGAATTTTTATCTTAACTATGAGGGATTGAAACCAGCGATCAATGAATGGTGAGGGATTACTTTATTCATATTTTTATCTTAACTATGAGGGATTGAAACATGCACATAAATAATAAGGCTGGATGGACAGAAACATATTTTTATCTTAACTATGAGGGATTGAAACGGCAGGAAATGGCTAAAAAAACCGTTATAAACCGCATTTTTATCTTAACTATGAGGGATTGAAACGTTACACAATCCGAAAAACGAATTCAAGAACTGGAAATTTTTATCTTAACTATGAGGGATTGAAACCAGAATGCTAGCTTTGAAAACTTTGAGCGAGAAGAAATTTTTATCTTAACTATGAGGGATTGAAACTCGAAGCAGCAAAGCTTTTTGGTATCAACAAGGATACGATTTTTATCTTAACTATGAGGGATTGAAACTATATTAATTTATTTATAATTACAACAAAAGCTTTGTATTTTTATCTTAACTATGAGGGATTGAAACAGTAACTCGCAGTACGAGAATTGAACGTGAGAACGAATTTTTATCTTAACTATGAGGGATTGAAACTCAAAAAGATATGGATTACCAATTAGCTTTATTGAGATTTTTATCTTAACTATGAGGGATTGAAACCGTGCGGAATGCCAGACGGTGATAACCCAAAATCAACATTTTTATCTTAACTATGAGGGATTGAAACGGAGGTGTAGTAGGTGATCAATGTCGGGGATTGGGATTTTTATCTTAACTATGAGGGATTGAAACTGGAATTCACTATTTAGAGGTTGGAGAAAAGGCAAGTATTTTTATCATAACTATGAGGGATTGAAACTAACTCAAACCGGTCAAAAGACGATAACTATAGAAAATTTTTATCTTAACTATGAGGGATTGAAACAATGAACTAACAGAAGTTCGGATTGGTAATTGTATATTATTTTTATCTTAACTATGAGGGATTGAAACATAGTTCGTCCGGATGATTTTCCAACATCCACGCATATTTTTATCTTAACTATGAGGGATTGAAACCTAGATTATTTGGGGGTGATTGAGAAATGCAAGTCAATTTTTATCTTAACTATGAGGGATTGAAACTATGGATTCACGAAAACCGAAATCCTGACAGGTGAATATTTTTATCTTAACTATGAGGTGTAAATTATCACTTTATTTCGGAACAAAAGAGCCATTTTTTTGCACATTCCTTCAGAAAGCCCTCTCCCCTTTTCTGAAAGAATGTGCTAAATTTTTTGTGAATTATTTCGGAAGAAAAAATCCATCGGTTCAGAGGAGGGGAGGAGGACGTGATTCAATTTCATGACTTTGGCATTGACGTCCAAACGTATGCAGAGCGTGGAAAAGAAAACGACTTCCCTCTTCTGAAACAGTGTCCGCATTGCCGGGCCAAGCGCCCGTTGCACCGCCACGGTTACTATGAGCGAAACGCATTGACCCC